>NZ_DEYV01000015.1:0-77733 GCF_002364655.1 Pseudomonas sp. UBA3149 | reverse complement strand
GCCGTTCGTAGAGTGGCTGAAAAAGCATGGTCAGCGTGGCTATATTGGTGAGTTCGGCGTACCGGATAACAACCCGCGCTGGAACATCCTGATGGACAATATGCTGGCCTACCTGAAAGAGAATTGCGTACCGGCATCCTACTGGGCGGCAGGTCCGGGTTGGGGCAATTATTTCATGTCGGTTGAGCCTATCAATGGTGTAGAGCGTCCGCAGTGGCCGACCCTTAAGAAGTACATGGACAGCAGCAGCTGTACGGAAATAGGCCCGAAGAAAGCAGCAACAACTTCGCCTGCACCTACACCGACCGTTGTTGCGCCGGCACCATCCACTACAACGGGTTCCGTGACCAGCACCATCAACAATTTTACCAACACCGATTGGCTCAATGGTGTGTACCGTAAGAAGGCTGGCTTCTCGGTACCGGGCACGACCGCCAACAAAGCCGCCTTTCAGGTGGGCAAGTCGGTTAAGCTAGCGGATGGTCAGGTCCGCAAGATTACCTATGTGCAGGCTGGCACTAATCTAGGTGTCTATGTGGATGGCGCGGCAGTCAATGGGTCGGTCGTAGGTTATCCCAAGACGCTGACTGTTTTGTCTAAATAACAACAGTCTCTTACCTACGGGCTGTGATGGATTGTATCTGGAGCTAGGGACAGCTCCTTGTCTTTACTTTTTCTCCCTCCATAGGCCAGGTGCGTTCGTATCAGACGCGTATTTTGCCAGCCCATACCAGATTCCCTATGTAAGACAACAAAACGGCATTCTCTAGCAGCTACATAAGCTGATCGTAATTGCCTCGCTATGCATCATCTCTCCTGTAATCCCTTCTGAGTCAACCTATCTGCTTGATCTGGCTTTACTGGCATCCCTTAAAGGAAAAGGCCGGGTATAAGCCCAGCCTTTTCCTTTATTAAAAATGAATCAGGTCATGCCTCTCATTCCTCTGGCGCCAGACAACGACTCAAGCCGCGTTGGGTATGGATACGGTACCGCTGCGATTTCGTCAGTAGCTCTGGCTGTATGTTGATAGTGTGTTTTGAGTGCCTGTAGGGCGAGAAGAAAAGCCGTAGGTGCCTGATACTCGAACACACCTACCAACGGCCACATGGCAAGGTTGGCCAGGAAGAACGCCAGCGTAAAGTCCAAGTTGGGATTTAACTTCGTTGCAACCCTGTAGTGGATGAACAAGCCAATCGGAATGATGGCAAATGTCAGGAATCCGAAGCGGAATAAGGTACCAATTACCCCTACGTCAGACAGAAAGAAGTAGTTGCTGAAGAATCGTTTGAACCCATCATTCCACATCAGGCTCAAGCTGCCGCTAGGAACCCAGTTGTATTCATGCAAATGGTTCATGATGGCAGCAATGGTGTTTTCCCGCACATTATCCGTAGGCCCGCTCTCCACCGATTGCATATAGAAATCAAGGTTGAGCCCCAAGCTATCGAGGATATGTGGGTTCACCAATATCGGAAAGAGCGCAATGCTACCCAGGATCATGGGCATCACCATGCGGCTTTTCAGACACATCGCGGTAAAGAGAAAGCAGATCACGATGACCTGTCTTGTCTGCATGACAAAGACAATCGTGGCCAGAAAGACAAACGCCAGGATGCCATAGAGCACTTTTGACTTTGGAGCGCCGTTCAGGGGAGATCGTCCATGCCCCATGAAATAGACGCTAAGGCAGTAGGAGAAGATGATGGCCGCTGCGCCGGGCGAGGCACGTCCGGGACGACTAAGGTCAAGCACCTGCTCACGAAGATCGGGCAGCACGCCTGCGTAGGAAAGCCAGGAAAGCCCAACGGAGATAAGACCTACCAGCAGTATCAGCTGCTCGAATTGGGTAGCGGTTACACGCTTTGCAAAATAGACAATAACGAAAAAGCTGAAACAGAACAGGACACGACGCTCTTCAATCAATCCATAGAACAGCGGCTGCCCATAAAAAAGATTTGAAAATAACGCAGGTAGAAAACAGAACACAAATGCAGAAAAAAGGCAAAAACTCAAGCCGAGGTTGTAGTCCTGCTTGTTGGCCGGAGGTGTACCTGTAAGAAGAAGCGCTGTAAAACCCAAGCATATCGCCAAGTACAATTCACTGACGTACTTTACGCCAATAGGGTTTGTGTGCCCTTGCTCGAACACACCAAATTGAAAAATAAGAAGAATAAACAAACATACGTAATAGACGTTACGCTTGCTAACCGTGATCATTAATTTTATGTCCTTTACATGCGGTTTGTTTTCGAAACCACCAAGCGTGCCAACCCACACCAATCTGTTGAGGGATCATAAAGCTAGTGGCGACGCAGACGCTGTCAAGGCAGGCAATGGACTACTTAGATCAATGCTTGAAACAGACAAGCTTAGTATTGCGGGCAATTATTACCGTCATATTGGCTCAAATAACCAGACTACTGTGACGGTACGAGTGATTTCGAAAGAATACTGGCTATTTGCCTTCTATTGATAAATAACTTATAAATCATCAAAACAAATTCATAGTACGTTCAATACAAAAGCAATTGACAAAAAACCTTGGTTTTGTGAGTTTGCCAGCATAAATACTTTGAATTAGTTCTCTTCTTTAGTAATAGATCACCCCTCCCGCAGCTTATTAGGACCTTTTTAACCAAGGCTCACTAAAGGACCCGCATAGCGATCAGATGCAGGGTGGAGGCGGAGCATAAGAAAGGCTTTGACTGGGCAGGAAAACCTTTAGACGAGCGGGAAGAGTCTTCAAGAATCTCTTGAAGTAGCCTGACTCTAACTAGATAACACCCAACGATGTAGCCGATTCTATGAATGCCTTGATCATGCTTGTTGACTCGGCCCGTGACCGTTATCAAGTCGATACCTTACTAAAACCTGACGGGACACTGGTTATTACCGCACTACCTGTTGAAGGAGGTCATCCACTTGAGTGGATCTTAACGTCTGATCAGGCGCGTAACCGTCTGCTTTTGGAAACGGTCCTGATGGATATCCAGCGTCGGCTTAACCAGCCGGCATCCAATAGCCATGAATTTACCCATGATGATCCATTACATCATGGCTCGCTCGGGTAGTAATTATTTACCTCTCTTTATCACAGTGCTTTTACAGTACTTCTCATGTTCCTTGCCACACTTGCAGCACAAAGCACTTCTAGTGTGACGTCCGTACCGGATGGGCTAAACGCGTGTTGCACCCTCTCCATCTTGGTGGGTTGCCACGTGGAAGGTTCTCTGATTTTGCCTTTTGTCACCATTACAGGACGTCCAACTCGCATGATGCGCAAATCTCCTTTTCCGCCTATGTCTTGCGCCTTTCTTTCTGCCGGCGGGAGGTGGGATGCATGCCCGCTCATATGATTGGACCGGCACAACCCTAGGGTTCCGAAAAACCTGTCCATCTGCATTGCACATATTGACCACCGTCACTACTAAACCTCTGGGCATGGGGTTGGGCTCTCCATAATTTACGGCTTCGTGCGCTAACCGGTGGGCAGATGCATATCGCTCCGGAAACGGGGCAAGGAATACGGATATGTCTATAACTCGCGCAGAAGAAAAGGCCGTAAATACCGCAAGTGAGCCCACTCAAGAACAGTTGCTCCGTACCGTTACTGGCGGGGCAGTACGGGTTGTGGATTACGAGCCGACTATCCGTATGCTGGTCGTGGAGATTCTTGAAGAACTCGGCTACCACGCCCTGATAGCTGAAGATGGCGCTTCTGGCTTGGCAATCCTGCAATCCGATACCGCTATCGGCCTGTTAGTTTCCGATGTTGGGCTAACGGAAGACAAATGGCTGACGCCGCGTATTAGCCGCCCTGACCTCAAGGTGCTATTTATCACAGGTTATGCTGAGAGCGCTGTGGTAGGCGATGGAAACCTGGAAATCGACACGCCTATTATGACCAGCCCCTCCGCGGTCGATATATTGACCGAGCGAATCTAACAGTTGATTGAAGGTAGTTAACTGGCGGTTTTTCAGCTCCTTCTTGGACGGGTCATCTCTATAGTTGGACAGGCTGTGCTCTACCAGCTTGAGCACACTGCAGACTCTGCATTCATAGCTGCGCCTGGTAGTTAGCTTTTTAGGAATGTCGCAGTAGAAAACAGGTAGCTGGTAGAGGTTCGCTTTCAAGAACGCTTGAGCCATGGATGCAGTGAGCTTTATCCGTCACTGAATAAATTCAAGCCTCAAGACTGACCGCCGATACATGTCATCAGACAACAAAAATTCGGCGTGCTTTCGCCTCTACTTTTGCGGATGACAAATATGCTACTACGCAGTTGGAACATAGCCCCCCGGGCTGCGCTTGGGTTTGGCCTGATCGCGCTGATGGTTGCTTTTCTAGGTATTTTCTCGCTAGGCAAGATGTCCAACATCCGTGACCGTAGTGTGGCTATAGAAGCAGAATGGGTACCCAGCATCCGCATCGTAGATAGCATCCGGGAAAACATGCTGCGTATTCGCACCATTTCCTTGCGCATGGCGCTTGATCCCGACCCTAAAAGCATCGACACCTATGCCAGCCAGTATGAGGCCCGTAATAAGGTTTTGATGGATAACATCAAGGCGTTTGAGGCCTTTGTCGATACGCCCGAAGAGCAACGCCTGTACGGACAATTCAAACAGGATTTTGCAGTCTACCAGCAGGGTATGACCAACTCGTTTGTCCTGGCCCGCCAAGGCGATACTGTCGCCCTGAATAAACTCACTCTGGTTGACATGAAGCCTGTCATCGATGGCACTGGCAAGACATTGGGCGAGCTGGGAGACTACTATGCACAAGGGATCGAGCGCGAAGGAAAGAGTTCGGCGGATCAATACGCCAGCTCTCGCGCCATTGTTATCCTCGTGATTGCCTTGGCGGCCCTGGCTACCGTGCTTATGGCCTGGCTCCTGACACAAAGTATCGTCCGCCCCCTGCAGGGTGCTGTGCGCGCCGCACAACAGGTTGCCAAAGGAGACCTGACCATTCAAATTGAGGTCAGCGGCAGCGATGAGGTCAATCAGCTTCAGGTAGCACTGCGCCAAATGCAGGAAAACCTGCGTAACACCCTGGCTCAGATCTCGGGGTCATCAACCCAACTGGCGGCAGCGGCTGATGAGCTCAACGCCGTAACCGAAGAAGCCAGCCGCGGTCTGCAACAGCAAAACGATGAGATCGAACAGGCTGCTACCGCCGTGAACGAGATGAGCGCAGCGGTTGATGAGGTCGCACGCAATGCAGTGTCGACTTCTGAAGCCTCCAAGGTTTCGACCCAGTCGGCACAAGCAGGTCATGCTCGAGTCAACGAAACCATTACAGCTATTACAGACCTGTCGAAAGAAGTTCAATCCACCTCCGTGCTGGTAAGTCAACTTGCTGATCGCTCGCAGGAAATTGGCAAGGTTCTGGATGTTATTCGTGCCATTGCCGAGCAAACCAATCTACTGGCGCTGAATGCTGCGATCGAAGCCGCCCGTGCAGGCGAATCCGGCCGAGGTTTTGCTGTAGTGGCTGACGAGGTAAGAGCGCTCGCTCATCGTACGCAACAGTCGACGCTTGAGATCGAGCAAATGGTCTCTGGCATGCGCAACGGCGCAAGTCAGGCTTTGAACTCCATGCAGATCAGCAGCACTCGCGCTCATTCCACACGGGAGCTGGCAGAAAGTGCAGGCCAGGCGCTAAGCGAGATTACGTCGTCGATCAGCGAAATGTATGAGCGTAACCTGGTAATTGCCAGCGCAGCCGAAGAGCAGGCTCAGGTGGCCAGGGAAGTTGACCGTAACCTTGTCAATATCCGTGATCTATCCGTGCAGTCTGCCACAGGCGCGCATCAAACCAGCGCGTCCAGCCATGAGCTTTCACGTCTGGCAGCTGAGCTTAATTCTTTGGTAAATCGCTTCAAGGTCTGATCGTTCATTCCTTGATTGCTTTACAACAGAAAAACTTAAAGCCCTCCTTAACAGAGGGCTTTTGTGTTGAAAGCTGGCCAGATCTTCAGATGGATTGCTCTTTACGAGGGAAACAGTGGCCTATGCTTAAGCTAAGCATGAGGCACACTCCATGAACCTGATAGCTGACAAACTTGCACGTCTTGATCCGCCGCTTAAGTTCCTTTTTGAACCACGCGGCACAGACATGCTTTTGACCTTGATCGACCCGGCCGTTCCTGCACGCGTGCAGCGCCGCCTCGATCCTAAGCTCATGATGAATAAGGATGCGCTAAACCTAACCCTGGTTTATGCCGTCAATGAACTACGTGCAAAAGGCTCCCATGTGCCTTTGGAGAAGGATTACATTTTTATCTGATACCTCTTCGACCCACCAAATGGAACCTGGTGCTTCTATCGCCTATCCTCTCAGAGCAGTACGTACCATGGCTGAAAGATCCTCAGGGCGATAGGGTTTGGTAAGCAAATGGATGTTAGGTGCCAATGTGTTGTTCTGCGAAAGGATGTCCCGAGTATGGCCTGAGGTAAACAATACCGGTATTGCAGGTTCCTGCATCTGAGCCCATGCCGCCAGATCCGTACTCTTGAGCCGACCGGGCATCACGACATCCGTGAAAATCAAATCAACCCTCGTTCCGGCTTCCAGCAGCTGCATGGCCACGTCCGCATCGGGCGCCTGCGCCACGTCATAACCGGCCTGCTGCAGTAACTCTACAACAGAGAATCGAACACCTTCATTATCCTCTACTATCAGGATGGTTTCCCGCCCCTCAAGTGTATAGTCATATTTGCCCTGGTCATCTTCTTCGGCCTGTTTGTGACTGCGTGCAAAATACATCCGTACCGTCGTACCGCATCCAGGGGCGCTCTGAATATCAATATGGCCCCCACTCTGCTTGACGAAGCCAAACACCATGCTAAGACCAAGTCCCGTACCCTGCCCTTCAGCCTTGGTCGTGAAGAATGGCTCGAAGACGTGCTCCAGCACTTCTGACTTCATACCTTCGCCCGAATCGGCAACGGACAGGCAGAGGTAGTCCCCAGGACTGATGTCCTTGCCTGCACAGTAATCTTCATCCAGCACGACATTGTCGCCATGAACGCTGATCAGCCCTTCCCCATCCATCGCATCACGGGCATTGATGGCCAGATTGAGAATAGCGTTTTCCAACTGGTTACGATCAACGTGTATGCACCAGGCATTGTCAGGCAGGGACATATCGATTTCGATGGTCTCGCCCAGTGCACGCTGAAGGAGCTCCTCCAGCCCTTCGAAAATATGGGCTGGGTTGTAAATGCCGGGTGATAAGGCTTGACGACGGGCAAAGGCCAATAGTTGGGAAGACAGCTTGGCTCCTCGCTCCACCGCATTGATGGCAGCCTCTACGCGGCTCTGTACACGAGGGTTGTCCTTTTCCTGACGAGCCAGCAGATGCAGGTTACTCGAAATGACCTGCAGGACATTATTGAAGTCATGTGCAACGCCTCCGGTCAGTCCGCCAATCGCCTCCAGCTTTTGTGATTGCCGGAGCTGCTCTTCTGCCAACGAGCGGGCCTGCACTTCAGCAGCGACCCGCTGCTCCAGATTGCGCGTCAGTTGATAAAGCGCTTCTTCCGCCATCTTGCGTTCATGAATATCAATCAGAACACCGGGAAAGCGAAACGGCTCTCCACGCTCGTCAAACTCGCATAGACCACTTGCTAAAACCCAGCGGAAAAGGCCGTTCGGGCGGCGGATACGACATTCAGCATTGAAAGCGCCGCCCTGATCAAAAGTCTGCCTGATATGCATCCGGATCTTTTCCAGGTCGTCCGGATGAATGAAGCCGCTGGCGATCTGAATGGGAATGCCTGCCGCCGCTTCGTCTACGGGGTATGAAAAGGTTCGTGCGAAGCGCTCATCTCCAGTCAGGGATTGTGCTTTGATATCCCAGACGAACAGTCCTAGGAGCGCGCCGGAGTTCAATGCCAGTTGCAGTCGTTCATTCGTTGCCCGGAAGGAACGCTCAGCCTCCTGACGTCGCCGCTCCGACAGTACGTGTTGAGTGGTTTCGATAACGATGGCCATGACGCCGGCCGGCACGCCGTCATCCTCGGGTACCGGGCTGTAGTAAAGGTCCATTGAGACGTCTTCCGGGCGCCCATTACGAAACAACACGAGTTCTTTGTTTCGATAAGAGAGCGTACCGCCAGCCAGACAGGTATCAACTACGTTCCGATTGAATTCGGCAACTTCCGGCCAACCAATCTCGACTGGCGAGCCGAGAAGAAAAGGATGACGTCCGGCCGCAAACACGGCATAGGCATCGTTATAAATCATATAGCCAGGCCGTCCCCACAACATCACGAGGGGAACAGGAGAAGCCAGTAGAAACTGGACGGCAGCGCTCAGACTTTTGGACCACTGTTCAATAGGGCCGAGATCCGTACGAGACCAGTCGAAAGACCGGATACGCTCGGCCATCTCACCGCTCCAGCCCAGGCAACCATGATCGTCCCTTAAAAATTGCATGGATTGTCTCTTAGGAAAAAGGCCTGTTCAGTATGTTGGTGTCCAGATACGACCACAGCAACAAACAACAATTCTAAACAAACGAAGCGGCGGCAAGGTCAGTCTATTCGGCAACGATAGCAGCCTTTTGAAGTGGCCGTCCGTCCACGGTGAAAAACCGCCAAGTAAAACACGCCGGTAAGCGCTACCCTCTATACGTCCTGGGCGCGGTCAGGCAAATGGCCATGCGCTACACGGGTAATCAATAACAAAAGCTATAAGGAGATTACATGTCCGTTCATATTGAAGAGCGATTTTCTGCTCGTCTGGCGTTACGTTGTGCGCATTGGGCTGAGCGCTGGTTCCCTGACTCCTGGGTCTTTGCCGCTGTCGCTGTGGTGGTGGTGGCGCTTGCCGCCACACTGCTCGGTACACCGGCCTCAGGAACAGCCAAGGCATTTGGCGACGGATTCTGGAGCCTGATTCCCTTCACCATGCAAATGGCGTTTGTAGTGATCGGCGGCTACGTTGTGGCCAGCTCAGCGCCTGCGGCCCGTCTGATCGACTGGCTGGCTCGCATCCCACGCAATGGTCGGTCGGCTGTCTGCTGGGTAGCGCTCATTTCAATGCTGGCTTCTCTGCTCAACTGGGGGCTCAGCCTGGTCTTTGGAGGGCTCCTGGTAAGAGCCCTTGCCCGACGTGCCGATTTGAAAATGGATTACCGGGCCGCAGGTGCAGCGGCCTATCTCGGGCTGGGCGCCGTATGGGCCTTGGGTCTGTCGTCCTCAGCGGCCCAGTTGCAGGCAAATCCGGGAAGCCTGCCCCCGTCTGTTCTGGCGATTACCGGTGTCATCCCCTTTACGGAAACCATTTTCCTCTGGCAGTCAGGCGTCATGTTGCTTGCGCTGATCGTGCTGTCGCTGATCATTGCATATGCTACCGCGCCTGGAGAATTGACTGCTCGTACTGCGCGTGAGTGTGGAGTCGACCCCGTACTGGAAACACCGGCTCGGCTAGTGCGAACACGCCCAGGCGAATGGCTGGAGCATAGCCCGCTTCTAACCATTATCATTGTGCTGCTAGCGCTGGGGTGGCTTTGGCAGGAGTTTGCTTCCAAGCCTGCCATTGAGGCTATTTCAGGGCTTAACACCTACAACCTGTTATTTCTGACGCTTGGTGCGCTTCTGCATTGGCGTCCTCGTCATTTTCTCGATGCAGTGGCGCGTGCTGTGCCGACCACTACTGGTGTCCTGATCCAGTTTCCCCTCTATGGCTCCATTGCTGCGATCATGACAAAGGCGACAGGAAGTGATGGTCAGACGCTTGCCCACCATATTTCCGCCTTTTTCGTTCAACTGGCCTCACACGATACATTTGCCGTCCTGATGGGCGTCTATTCAGCTATCTTGGGTTTCTTTATTCCTTCAGGCGGGGGTAAATGGATCATCGAGGCGCCTTACGTCATGCAGGTTGCCAATGACTTGCACTACCACCTGGGCTGGGCAGTCCAGATCTACAACGCAGCTGAAGCGCTACCCAATTTGATAAACCCCTTTTATATGCTGCCTTTACTAGGCGTTCTGGGGCTCAAGGCACGCGACCTTATCGGTTTTACCTTCATGCAGATGCTGGCGCATATTCCGTTGGTGCTGATTCTTTTATGGGCATTGGGGGCCACCCTGACGTATCTGCCACCAGTTATGCCTTGATGAATCCACCACAGATGATGAACGGTCGTTTGAACAGACGAGACAGCTGTACAGATTAAGTCCACCAATGTCATATTGATATCAAGTTTGCTAGCCACTTCTCATTTTGTGGCTAGCCCCCCTTACGCTCAAGAGCGCTATCTTCAAGTAGGCCCAGCTCTGGCTCCAGCATGTCTTTTAGAGGTAAATAAGGTTGTTGTACTGCCTCGGCCTATTCTTCACGGCAGTGGGTGTAACGTGTCTGCTTTACAAGCCCAATGACACGATGCTCCAGTTCGAAGGATACGGTCTCATCATCGTTTCTGTGTTTATTCTTCGAGAAGCCTTCCTGAGCAAAAAGCCTCCCAGGAATTGAGCTTGTCATAACGCCTCTGCCCGTCTGGCGCTTGCATGACACATTCGTAAACGCTTGCCCCAAAGCCCATGCGACTTTTGAGCCTTTGAGCTTTGCTGCCGCCATTGATATCATCACGACATCAATCATAGGGGGGCTCAGGCGCGGTCGTTGCGCAGCATGAACCTACCCATAACCGATACGGAATGAGTCTGGTCACGCGTGAGGTTACTGTTACTCACCATGCCGGAATAGGAATGGCTTTCTCTTCGCCTTTCAGAAAGCAAAAAGCAGGATGCTGGATATGGACTTCTTTACTAACCTCACCACCCTTTGTACAACCCAGGTGTTAACGCCGGGCCGTCCTATTGCCTGCCTGGCCATAATAGGCCTTGTGGCTACAGGGGTTGCGATTCACACCGAGCTTAGACGGCATAAGGATGAATAATCTGATCGCTTCCGTCCTGAACGTTTCATCCAGCTACTTACGTCCCAACGACGACCACTAGCATGAGTGAATGGGATCCTGTGGACCTGCTGCTGATGGCCATTAGCGGACTATGCCTTCTGTCAGCGTTTGGCTTGATGGCGCTCTGGCACTGATGATCTGGCACGCCGGTTGCTGCAGGCAACGGTGTAATGACCGTTGCGTCAAATAATCTGTCAGCCTGGAAACCACGATGAAGGCTCTTCAAGTACTCGACGCTTCCATCCATACATTGGATACCCGTGAGGACGTCACTAATCTGGCCAAATGCTTTGATTTGCAAGGGTTGCAGTATCTTGAAATCCAGGCTGTCCAAAACTTTCAGTCAGCGATGGCACATTGGCCATTGTTGATGGAAACCCTTCAGCCGTCGCTGGTCGGTTACGAGACGATCATCAATCCGCTTCCAGCCTATCTCTGATAAGGCTGAAGCGGATCCGCATGGCATAGAAAAGAGCAGTACAGCGGATACATCGGCAGAAATAGCTCTCTTCTGGTTATTTATTTTTATTCGGAAGGCGTTAGCAAGTGAGTGGCCTGAAGCCCTCAGACCACTCACAAGGAGAGGTCAGAGCAGTTTGTACCCGATCACCATCAGCATAACGGCAAGGCACGGACGCAATATTCCATCAGGAATTCGACCGGAAAGGTGACTGCCCATAAAGATGCCTGGCAGTGAGCCCATCAGCAGATAGCCTAGAATAGGCCAATCCATGTTGCCCATGCTGGCATGGCCCAGTCCTGCAATCAGCGTCAAAGGTACGGCATGTGCGATTTCTGTACCCACCAGGCGTCGAGTAGCCAGGAAGGGATACAGCATGAACAGCGCCACGGTACCTAAAGCGCCTGCGCCAATGGACGTCAGCGTCACCATGGCGCCAAGCACAACACCAGTGATAAATGTCAGCGTATTGAGCTTTTTCGGGCTCAAGTGAAAGCTGTCATTGGCATGCCGGCCTACAAAGGCAAACAGCTGTTTCTTGAAAAGAATGGCAAAGGCTGTCATGAACAGAACAATACCCAAACCATGCTTGATGATCGCATTTAGTGCCTGCGGATCGGAGTGCAAGCGACTCAACAACCACAGTGTTAATGCAGCGGCCGGCAGACTTCCCAGCGCCAGCCAGCCTGTCACAGACCAGTCGATATTCTTGTTGCGCTGATGCACCCAGACACCGCCTGCCTTTGTCACCGCGGCATACAGCAGATCAGTTCCTACGGCAGCGGCCGGATTGATGCCAAACCACAATAGGATAGGAGTCATCAGGGAACCACCGCCTACGCCTGTCATCCCAACAATAAAGCCGACCACCAAGCCTGCGACAACAAAACCTCCAGCGCCGAAATCCATCATCACTTCCTAAAGACACATGTTCTGCAAAAACCGGCACGCAGCATAACGACTTATAAAGAGCTCGCTTATATAAATATGATCTTGCTTATAACCATTTAATTTAAAAAAGGCACAGCCATCCTCCATTAATACCATGGAACGTCCATTTTCCTACGCAGTCATACACGTTAGTATATGGATCATATACATTTCATATAGGGTGAGTGGATGGGTATTGTCAAAGTCTCGGAAGGTATGCATGAAAACCTGCGTATCGCCAGTAATGCACTTTGCCGCTCCATCAATGCTCAGGCGGAGCACTGGCTACGAGTAGGCATGCTGGCGGAACTCTATCCTGAGCTGAACCATCGGGATATCTGCAAGCTGCTGATCAGTCTGGAGCAACAAGGCGGTTTTGACCTGAACTGCCTGAGCGCGATGGAAGATGCCCCACACGTCCAAGCAACAATCAAACAGGCGGGAGCCGGACGATGAGAAAAGCGGTTTCGATAAAGACACCTGAAGAAATTGCCATGGCGCGCAAGGCAGGCAAGCTGGCAGCCGATGTGCTAGCGATGATTGCCGAGCACGTGAAACCTGGCGTAACGACCGAAGAACTAGACCGCTTGTGTCATGACTACATCGTCAATGTACAAAAGGCCGTTCCGGCCAATATTGGTTATCACGGATTTCCGAAAACGGTCTGCACTTCAGTCAATCATGTGATCTGCCACGGTATTCCTTCTTCTGAGACGCTGAAGAATGGCGATATCGTCAATATCGATGTAGCGGTCATCAAGGATGGCTGGTACGGCGATACCAGTCGCATGTACTTTGTAGGGGAGCCCTCTACTCAGGCACGCCGCCTAGTGGAAACGACTTACGAAGCCATGTGTGCAGGTATTCGTGAGGTCAAGCCCGGCGCAACGCTGGGAGACATCGGTCATGCGATCCAGACCGTCGCGCACCGTGACGGCTTTAGTGTCGTTCGTGAATACTGCGGGCACGGGATCGGTAAGGTTTATCACGACGAGCCTCAGGTGCTGCACTTTGGCAACCGTGGCGAAGGGATGAAGCTGCGCACAGGAATGATGTTTACCATCGAGCCTATGCTCAATGCCGGCAAGCATCAGACCAAAACACTCGGTGATGGCTGGACGGTCATTACCAAGGATCGTTCGCTCTCGGCACAATGGGAGCATATGGTCGTCGTGACAGAGAGCGGGTTTGAAGTGCTAACGCCATGGCCAGATAGCCCCAGCGGTTATACCCCCATCGTTTAATCGACGATGACACGGTCGGCAGGGCTGCGATGGGCGCCCTGCCAGGATGATTATTGTGCCTGGGTACGGGTTGCTTCGTCTGGATGTGTCGAGCCTACCGCTGACTCATTAGACAACGCCGCATCTGCCTTCTGCTGATCTTCAACCGCTTCCTGCTTTTGCTCCTGCGCAGCGTTGGTATGTGTCTGTCGCTCGGTAGGATTCTCAGCTGCTGCCGCTTTTTCCTGATGTTCCTGGGCATTCTGCGTATGCTGGGCAGCGTCCTGCGCCTTCTGCTCGGAAGGTTTGTCACAGCCCGCCAAGGGAAGTAGAAGGGCAGTCATTACGGCAACGGATAGATACTTCAACATGGATAACTCAACTTATCAGCTAAAACGTCATCCGCTTGGAATACCGATTACTCGTTGAGTTTCTTCCTAACCGTAACAATTTATTGATTAGCTAACTAATTTCCTTACAGACGAAACCGCTGGACCGTCCGGTTAAGCTCCGAGGCCAATGCAAGCAACTCTATACTGGAGCGACTGGTTTGCATTGCACCTGTCGCCGTCTGGGTAGACAACGTTCGAATACTGGCCAGGGCGCTATCGACAATATGCGCAATCTGAACCTGCTCATTAGCGCCTGCTGCAATGGTTCTATTCTGCTCACGAATAGCCTCGCTGGCAGTCGTAATCTCGAGCAGTGCCCGGTCAGTCGCTTCCGCCTGCTGCAAGGTATGACAGGCGTGCTCTGCAGAGGATTGAAGACTGGCAACGTTCTGTTGAGTACCTTGATTCACGTCATGGACCAACGCCTCGATTTCATTAGTGGAGGCTCGCGTACGTAGTGCCAGGGCACGCACCTCATCGGCTACCACAGCAAAGCCTCTGCCCTGCTCACCGGCGCGTGCAGCCTCAATGGCCGCGTTCAAGGCAAGCAGGTTGGTCTGTTCCGAAACAGATCGAATGACATCCAGTATTCGGGTAACGCTCTGCGTCTTTTCAGCCAGCCCGGCCGCCTGCTCGGAAGCCCCTAATACACTGCCTGCCAATTGCTTGATGGAGGCAATGGTGTCGGTAAGCTCGCGTTTGCCCAATATGGCGGCCTCGCTGGAGGCAAGCGAATTCTGTGAGGTATTGGCAGCGCTAAGCGCAACCTCTTCTACAGCCTGGCTCATTTGCGCCATAGCCTCAACGGCCTGGCTTACCTCATGGTTTTGCTGTTGCAGATGACAAGCGCTGCTTTCCATGACAGCACTCATCTCATGCGCGGCAGTAGTAAGCTGTGAAGACGCTGACTCGATATGTGACAACGTTTCGTGTAGGTTACTCTGCATGCGCGCCAGTGCCTGTAACAGCCGAGCCGCCTCGTCTTTACCTTGCGACTGAATAGACTGACTCAGATCTCCCTCAGCAATGATCTCGGTGATCGCCACAGCCTGTCGCAAGGGCACCAGTATGCTGACACTCAGCCGCCAGGCCAAGATCATCATGAGTACCAATACTGTCCCAATGGTAGCAAAGGCAATCAAGCGCGTCTGTTGATAGTGCGCCTGTGTCGAGGTGATGGATTGGGCAGCACCTTGCTTGTTCAGCTCTCTCAACAACTGCACCTGCATATCCATCAGATCGCCCTGCATGCTCAAGGTCGTATCAGAAAGCCTATGCGCATCCTGGGCCCTGCCCTGTTCAATCAGCCCCATCTCATCTCGCAGACCCGAAAGAAAAACCTGGTAGGCGTCCTGAAGCGCCCTGATTGAGTCGCGCTGGGTAGCATCCGAAGCCTGCTGCTGCGAATAGAGTTGGAAGTTCTGCTCAAGTTGTCCCGTTAGCTGCTCGACAGCAATCTTCCCATTGATCAATACCGATGGATCTTCTGTACTAGTCAGAAATCGCTGGGATTCTGTGCGTAGTTTGCCCAGATCAATTGCAATGGCATCTGCCAGTGCAATGTTGGCAAGCGCTCCGCTTTCGATCATCTCGCCCTGCTGGCGAATCTCGTGCATCTGTATAAGACAGAAGCTGCCCAACCCTACGAACAGCGCGGCCGTAACCCCAAAGCAGACAATCAGGCGATTCCTGATGCCCATACGGCGCAGAAGTGGAAGGGATGCAGAAGACTTGAAAAAGCGCAGGACACTTAATGGCATGTTCACGGAACGACGACAACCATGGCAATAAAGACTGCCCCGCTTATATCAGCCGATCATGATAGCTTAATGACAGCCCATCCCCCTGCTTGACTGTCGTCGGCCTGCCTATAATAAAGAAAGCCTACAGGCCAGCACTGCCAGGCCTTTCAACCCAGCAATGCTGGCAGAGAGCAAATGCTTGAACCCTTCCTGATCAGTGTTGGGTCAACGTAGCTGTATTGCTCAACCCGGTCTGCATCAAGGTTGCCTGATTACCCTGCCCGGTGCGCTCCAACGTAACAGACAGGCCTGACCCTTGCTGGGTTAGCTGGAAGTTGTCATTGATGGTCTGGCGTTGTGTGAGGCTCATGTAGTTGTCATCGCCTATCTGCGATACATCCAGGGAGCTATTCTCAACGCCGGCCTGCACCAGATCCATGGTGTTTCCATTGCCATCTTGTGTAGCAGTGATTTGGTTGTCTCCACTGCGAGCAGACTGGTCTACATTCAGAATATTATTATCGCCGAGTTGATTAGTTGTAAGCCTGGCCGCAGCAGATCCAAACGACATGCTGGCTAGCCCGCTCTGGTCTACGTTGACCGCGTTGTTGTTACCCGTTTGGTTAAGATCTGCATACGCATTAAGTGTTTGGATAACATTGGCCGTATTGCCATCTCCCTCTTGAGTCAAGGTTGTTAATACAGCCCCCACTCCAAGATCTTTCGGACTAGTACCATACTGCTCGAGTACTGCACTGTTGCCATTTCCCAGCTGTTGGATATTGGCTATGGACTCCGTATCACGCTGCGTTGCGGTAACAGCGTTATTGTCACCTGTCTGGGTTGCCGAGAATCCTCTAGCGAGACCGCCGGTATCTTGGTCAACTGTAATAGTGTTGGCGTTACCTATGGAAGTAGTATAGATCGCAGCCCAATAATCACCGGAGCGAACAATCGTGTGCACGTTGCCTGTACCTTCTTGGGTACTTTCTACATAACCGCCATATACCGCTGAGCCATCAAAAGTAAACTGATTGGAACTGCCTGACTGGTTGAGGGTAATGTACGTATCGCCTCGTTGATAAATCTGAGCCGTCTGATTATCGCCGCTCTGCAAAACGGTTGCATGAGCCTCATCGGTGGTTTCGTCCTGATAGACCGTGGCGGAATGGCCGGTCCCATCCTGTTCGATACGCTGATAGCTGTTGTTACCCAACTGAGTTTGCTGCGCCTGGTGGGACGTACCGATTTGAACCAGCTCTGCCGTATTGCCATCACCAGCCTGGTTAATTTCCGATACATGCATTTGAGCAACAGCAGAGGCAGAGATAAAGGCCATGGAAATGGCCGCAAGCATGTTGAAACGACGCATATCGAATTCCTTATAAGCATGCCCAGTTAGATCAACCCCTCTTTATAGAGAGGTCGGCGACCAAACGAAACAACAAGCTTTCCGTTTGCTCTTTAGCTTTCCAGTGAATACTGGTAGTACAAGCGTAGCTGTCGGTAATTCTATTACCATACAGCCCGACGAAAGGATTTACTTAGCACTTTAGCAATCTTTTTTATTTGCCTTACTGTTGCACAAAGGCGGCTTGAATATAGCTAGTTGCCATAATATTAATTCTTTATCTATATTCCTTCAAAAAGGAATTAATACCGTCTTCATATTTTATCCAGACGTACGTTATTCAACTCATCGCCAGCTGTTGGAATAATGAGCTCAGGTCTGCCCGCTGACGGGCTCCTTGCTGCAGCGTAGAAACCTGATAAAACCTGGCTTTAAGCACAGGAGTTAGCCATATGGCTCCTGCTGCACCAAGGGATGCAAGAGCATCACTCAAATGAACCCATATTATCCAACATACTTATTTCTAATGTCAGCGCTAAACTGGCCAATCGGCTAAAAATAACGATAATTCAGAGCAGCAGTGGCGTTAACTTTATTAACTAACAACAACAGCTATCAGTTATGCTTAGGCATTAACATGTCATTTCATCAATAGACTAAAACAATCAAACACGGTCATCCCGGGTGATAATCCAGTCATCTTTAGCCGCTCTGAACCCAGTATCTAACAGGTGCTTAATACCCTTCAATTAACAATTGAGTTATAAGTAATAATGAATTCAATGCACAAGGCATGTATAAATCGCATTGTCCTTTATTAAATGAGCGGACGTTTTTATTAAGTCAGGCTTTTCCAAGATTGATGAAGTAGAGAACTGTAATTATATGAGCAACCCATGAATTTTACCTTGAGCGCAAGTCGATTCACGAGCAAGCAGGCAGTAGGGAATTCAACTCAAGCGAAAGCCTTTCTTGCAGGCATGAAAAAAGGGCTTGTATTTCTACAAGCCCTTTTAGGAGATGGCGCGCTCGAGAGGATTCGAACCTCTGACCGCTCGGTTCGTAGCCGAGTACTCTATCCAGCTGAGCTACGAGCGCGCTGTGGGTGCCAGTATAGGGATATTCCTGAAGTTGTAAAGCTATTTTTTCAATAAAATCAGCTAGATAGAAAATAGCACCTACAAAAGAGGCATATGCATAAGCCCATTGCCCCTTTCTTCTCCAGCAAACCAAACCTGATAAGCGGCTGTGACGCGCCAGGCTCCACGCTGCTGGCCAACGTTCTTCTAACGTTTACCTGCTGTATTTAGGCGAAGGATCCGCCCATTCGTTGGCTGATCGCCTCGGCGGTTTCAAGCAACCGTTGTGCAGCCAAACTACCGGGCTCGGCAGAAAAGCTTTGTGCCGCCCCTACGATGGTCAATACACCTACAAGCCGATTCCCCGCGGCAAACACCGGTGCCGAAAGCGCATTGACTCCCTCCATGAGCAGGCCATGAATCGAGTGCAGTCGATGAGCACGGATAGACGCCATAGTGTCAGCCAGCACTTTTTGAGTGGGTGCGCCCGCCTGACGTAGCGCCTGCTTTCTTAACGGAGCCGTTTCGCTATCCGGCAGGAACGCATTAAAGACCAGCCCCGTAGAAGAACTCAGCAATGGAAGTACGGAGCCCACCTGCGTTACCAGCGTTACTGCACGGACGGCCTGCTCCACATGCACCACTGCCGGACCGTGGTTGCCCCACACCGCTAGAAAGCATGTTTCATTGACTGCATCACGCAGTGTGGCCAGCCTTGGAACACTCACTTTCACGACATCCAGACGCCCCAGGGCTGCCATGCCAACATACAACGCCGCCGGGCCGAGACCATAATGATTGGTGGCCTCGTCCTGCTCGGCAAACCCACTGGCAATCAGTGCCTGCAAGTAGCGGTGTACCTTGCTGGCGGGCATTTCAAGATGCTCTGCAAGCTTGGATAACGACGTCGCTGGCGCCAGATCAGCCAGCCCCTTGAGAATATCGGTACCGACCTCAGCCGACTGAACCTTTTGGCGTCGGGACGACTCAGGAGCCTTCGATTCGCTTGCCATGTCTACAACCGCTACTGTGGGGAGGCGGTGTTATAGCGTGACCGCCTTCAGGATTCAATTTACAAGCAAGCAACGCTTACAGAATCCTTGATGTACAAGGCAACCCTTTAATCATGAATGTCTGGCTGGCTTGACAAGCCACAAGCTCTTGGCGCACATTCCACTAAACGTAACTGATTTACGCATTATAAAAGACTCACGAGAGTCGCTAATAAAAGCGGTGTAAGTCATGGATCTCTTTACCTATTACCGTTCTACTTCGTCCTATCGCGTGCGCATTGCCCTGGCGCTCAAGGGGCTGCCTTACGAGGCGATACCGGTAAACCTCATCAAGGATGGCGGTGAACATCGGCGATCGGACTACCTTGCGCTCAATCCACAAGGTCGTGTCCCGCTGCTGCGCACGGATGAAGACATACTGATTCCTCAATCGCCCGCTATCCTGGAATACCTGGAAGAGCGCTACCCCGAAACGCCTCTGCTGCCAGAAGACATACTCGCACGCGCCCGACATCGGAGCGTAGCGGCCATTATTGGCTGCGATATCCATCCCCTGCATAACGTGTCGGTACTGAACCGCCTGCGCCAGTTGAACATTGCCGAGGCAGACGTATCCGCCTGGATTGCGCATTGGATCAGTGAGGGACTTAGCGCTGTAGAGGCGTTGATAGGCGATGAAGGCTTCTGCTTTGGTGAAGTAGGCCTTGCCGATGTATATCTGCTGCCACAGCTTTATGCTGCGCACCGTTTCAACGTGTCGCTGGAATCGTTGCCTCGAATTGCCCGGATTGAACGCCTGGCGTTAGAACATCCGGCGTTCCAGCAGGCTCACCCCGACGCTCAGGCGGATCGACCGCTATGAAATCCTTTGGCTTCAAGCTTCTGATGGGCGACCACTTGGCTCGCAGCACCCGTGGCCTCTCCTGCGCGCCGCCATGGTCTGGGTACTGATTTTCCTTACCTAATCCGTTTGTTTATGCAGGAGCCTGTCATGGCCGATCTATTTGAAAACCCCATGGGCCTCATGGGTTTCGAGTTCATTGAATTCGCCTCCCCGACCCCTAACGTCATCGAGCCTGTACTGGAAAGTATTGGTTTTACCCACGTAGCCAACCACCGTTCCAAGGACGTTGCGCTGTATCGTCAGGGTGATATCAATGCCATTGTCAACCGTGAACCCAAGAGCCATGCGGCCTATTTTGCTGCTGAACATGGCCCTTCCGTGTGCGGTATGGCCTTTCGTGTGCGTGATGCTCACCAGGCTTACTACAAGGCACTGGAAATCGGCGCTCAAGCCGTAGACATTCCTACCGGTCCGATGGAGCTTCGCTTGCCAGCCATCAAGGGCATCGGTGGCGCACCGCTGTACCTGATCGATCGTTTCGAGGAGGGCAGTTCAATCTATGACATCGACTTCGTTTTCCTCGACGGTGTTGATCGCAAGCCGGTCGGGGCTGGTTTAAAGATCATCGACCACCTGACCCATAACGTGTATCGGGGCCGTATGGCCTATTGGGCAGACTTCTACGAGAAGCTGTTCAACTTCCGCGAGATTCGTTACTTCGACATCAAGGGTGAATACACCGGTCTGACCTCCAAGGCCATGACTGCGCCAGACGGCATGGTACGGATTCCGCTGAACGAAGAGTCTTCCAAGGGGGCGGGTCAGATCGAGGAGTTTCTCATGCAGTTCAACGGCGAAGGTATCCAGCATGTTGCCTTTCTTACCGATGATCTCATCAAGACCTGGGATGCGCTAAAGGCCTGCGGCACCCGCTTCATGACAGCACCACCAGAGACCTACTACGAGATGCTTGAAGGCCGCGTGCCCAACCATGGCGAGCCAACTGGAGAGCTTCGCTCACGGGGCATCCTGCTGGATGGCACTTCCGAAGGGGGTGAGCGTCGCCTGCTGCTGCAGATCTTCTCCGAGACCCTGCTGGGTCCGGTGTTCTTCGAATTTATCCAGCGCAAGGGTGACAGTGGTTTTGGCGAGGGCAACTTCAAGGCACTGTTCGAATCGATCGAGCGCGACCAGATCCGCCGTGGCGTGCTAGCCACCGAGTAAGGTCACGGGCGGCCGGTACGCCGGCTGCTCTGTCGGACATGCCCAGAATGAGAATCAAGCCATGAATGTACATGCACAGGGCCTGGATACCCTTCCCTATCAGTCCGGCTTTGGAAACGAATTTGCCAGCGAAGCGCTTCCAGGCGCACTGCCGGTTGGGCAGAACTCACCTCAAAAGGTCCCGTACGGTCTTTATACCGAACTGTTATCAGGAACTGCCTTTACCGTTCCGCGCACGGAAGCCCGGCGTACCTGGCTCTACCGGATTCGCCCGTCGGCTAACCATTCAAAATACAAGCGCCTTGACCGGCAGCTGGCGCATGGCGGCCTCGGTGAAGTAACACCCAATCGCCTGCGCTGGAATCCAATCGCGCAGCCGCAGATCCAGACCGATTTCATCGACGGGCTGGAATGCCTGACGGCTACTCACGATGCGGTGCAGACTACGGGCGTAAGCGTCTACCGCTATGCAGCCAACAGCTCAATGTCTCGAGTCTTCTTCAATGCCGATGGCGAGTGGTTGGTGGTTCCCCAGGCCGGGCGACTGCGTCTGGCAACCGAGCTGGGCATTCTACAGATCGGACCGCTGGAGATTGCGGTTATACCTCGGGGCATGCGCTTTCGCGTCGAACTGCTCGATGGCGTGGCCAGCGGGTATGTCTGTGAAAACCATGGGCAGGCGCTTCGTCTGCCGGATCTGGGACCCATTGGCAGTAATGGTCTGGCCAATCCACGCGATTTTATGGCTCCAGTGGCCTCTTACGAAGAGCGTGATGAGGCAACCGAACTGGTACAGAAATACCTGGGCGAACTATGGTCGACCACGCTGGATCACTCACCTCTGGACGTTGTGGCCTGGCACGGCAACAACGTACCCTACAAGTATGATCTACGCCGCTTCAATACCATCGGTACCGTCAGTTTTGATCACCCCGATCCGTCCATTTTTACAGTCCTGACCTCACCGAGCAGCACTCACGGAATGGCAAATATCGATTTCGTGATTTTCCCGCCACGCTGGATGGTGGCCGAAAACACCTTCCGGCCACCTTGGTTCCATCGCAACCTGATGAATGAATTCATGGGACTTATCCAGGGTGCCTATGATGCAAAGGCCGACGGCTTCTCACCGGGCGGAGCCTCCTTGCACAGCTGCATGAGTGCTCATGGGCCGGATCATGTATCGACGAACCAGGCGATTAACGCCGAGCTGAAACCACACAAAATCGATAACACCATGGCCTTCATGTTTGAGACCGGGCCGGTATTAAGACCCACCCGCCATGCTCTGGAAACCGCAACCTTACAGGCTGACTATGACGCGTGCTGGTCAGGGTTGGGCAAGACGTTTCACCGGGAGGACCCTCTATGAGAACCGAAAATCCACGTCTGAGTTGGGTAGCCTCTGCCAACAGCCATATCGATTTTTCCTTGCAGAATCTGCCCCACGGCGTGTTCAGCCCTCCTGGCGAGACGCCCAGGGGCGGTGTCGCGATTGGGGACTATATTCTGGACATGCGTGTTGCCTGCGAGGCGGGTCTGTTCAGCAGCGCGGCGCAGTGTGCCGCCGAATACGCAGCAGGTACCACGCTAAACGCCTTTTTCGCGTTGGATGCAACCGAGCGCCGTGCTTTACGCGAAGAGCTACTGGCATTACTGGACGAATCGAGCCTGCACCGCACGCGCATGCACGCGCTGGGCGATACGTTATTGCGCCCAATGAAGAGCTGCCAGTTGCATATGCCAGCCAAGGTCGGTGACTACACCGATTTTTATGTAGGAATCCATCACGCCACGAACGTGGGTAAACTGTTTCGTCCGGACAATCCACTGCTCCCCAATTACAAATATGTTCCCATCGGCTATCACGGGCGGGCATCCACCATTGACGTATCCGGAGCGCCGGTCATAAGGCCGAAAGGACAAACACTTCCACCAGGGCAGAGCGAGCCGGTGTTCGGTCCCTGCAAACGCTTGGACTACGAGTTGGAACTCGGCGTCTGGATAGGCCGAGGCAATGCTCGGGGCGAGGCCATCTCAATTGGCAATGCCAAGAAGCATATTGCCGGGCTATGCCTGCTCAATGACTGGTCGGCTCGTGATATCCAGGCGTGGGAATACCAACCGCTGGGTCCGTTCCTGTCCAAAAGTTTTGCTACGACGGTTTCCCCTTGGGTGGTTACCACCGAAGCCCTGGAGCCGTTCCGCTGCGCGCAACCGCCCCGGCCGGCTGGTGATCCTCAGCCGCTCTCCTATTTGCTTGATCCAACCGACCAGGAAACGGGCGCGCTGAACATTGAGCTGGAAGTATTACTGCGCACGGCAGCCATGCGTGAGCAGAATCTGCCGGCTCAACGCGTGGCCTTGAGCAATAGCCTGAACATGTACTGGACTCTATCGCAGCTTGTTACTCACCATACCGTGAATGGATGTAGCTTGCAGCCGGGGGATCTTTTCGGTTCCGGTACGCTTTCAGGGGAACAACCGGACAGCTATGGAAGCCTGCTGGAAACAACCGTAGGAGGCAAGCAGCCGCTAACGCTACCCAACGGTGAAACCCGCACGTTCCTGGAGGATGGTGACGAGGTTATCCTGCGAGCCCGCTGTCACCGTGAAGGTTATGCCTCGATCGGATTTGGCGAGTGCTCCGGTATCATTCAACCGGCACGCTGAGACCAAAGGGCACTATACGGTGCCCTTCTTTTCCTAAAGCAGAGAATCCATCAGTGCCTTCAGCGCCTCGATTCGCATCGGACGAGCAAGGTAGTAACCCTGCGCCTGGTTACACTTCAACCGGGCCAATACGTCCATCTGCCGTTGGGTTTCCACCCCTTCCGCCGTGACAGTCAATGACAATGCACGACCCAATCCGATAATGGCCTCGATGACCGCCTCCCCATTGGAGGAGGTATCCAACCCGGCGATAAAGCTGCGGTCGATCTTGATTCCATCGAAAGGATAGGTATGCAGATAGCTCAGCGATGAATAGCCGGTTCCAAAGTCGTCCATGGCCAAACGAACGCCCAGGGCCTTAAGCCGGTGCATGACTTCGCGCGCCGAATTGGCGTTATCCAAGACGACGCCTTCGGTGATTTCCAGCTCAAGCTGATGAGGCGGCAGCCCTGTTTCCTTCAGAACAGCCATGATCCGGGCAACTACATCACTGCGCTTGAACTCCAGGGGTGAAAGATTCACCGAGACAAATGTATCCGGCGCCCACTGTAACGCCTCAAGGCAGGCTTTGCGCATCACCCAGTCACTCAAGGAGACAATCAGGCCAGTCTCCTCCGCAACGGTAATGAAGTGGTAAGGCCCCAGGTAGCCCCGAATGGGATGTTCCCAGCGCACCAGAGCCTCTGCCCCTAACATTCGTTTTTGCGCTGTGTCGAAGCGGGGCTGGAACTCCAGGCGCAACTCGTCCCGTTGCAAGGCCAGCTTCAGATCACTTTCTATTTGGCGCCGGGCCAAAATACGGGTATTCATCTCCTCGGAATAGAATTGCCAGGTGTTCCGGCCGGCAGCCTTGGCTTCATACAGGGCGATATCGCCAAGCCTGAGCAGTTCATCGGTCCGCTGACCATCCTGTGGCGCACACACGATACCGATACTGCTGCCAATGATGACTTCCTGATCACCAATCTGCACGGGCTCGATAATAGCGGCCAGAATTCTTTCACAGAGCTGCTCGATAGCGGAGCGTCCGGTCACTCCTCGCAGGAGAATAACGAACTCGTCTCCTCCCATGCGCGCAACGAATGTCTCACGTCCCAGACTGCTCTTTAATCGATGCGCGATTTCCATAAGGACCCGATCACCGGCCGCATGACCCAGCGTGTCGTTTACCGGCTTGAAATTATCAAGGTCCATGCAGAGCAGTAAGAGGGGATTGGCCAGCGTAGGCTTGGCGCCAAGCTGACTTTTTAATCGTTTGTACAGGGCACGCCGGTTTGGTAGCCCCGTCAGGCTGTCCTCCAGCGCTTCGCGTTCCCGGCGCTCCTGCTCGGCTCGGCGTTCAGAGATGTCATGCAGAAAAGCGCTGTAAAGCTTATGGTCTAGAGCATCAACAGCTGTCACCTTGAGCTCTACAGGGATACGTGCGCCGTTACGGTGGTGCACCATGATTTCAAGTGCAGCCCCCTCGCCCAGGTCCATTTCCCCCGAAAGATAACGGCTAAGACCGGCCTGGTAGTGATCACCGATGGATGAGGTCATGATGAGCCGGTCTACCGGCTGCCCGACGGCATCCTCACGGCTCCAGCCGAACAGTGCCTCCGCCTTGCGGTTCCAGTCTACGATACGGCCGGCTTCGTTCATGCTGACATAGGCATCACTGCTATTCTCAAGCACTGCACTCAGCTCGGCTTCACGCTTGCGAAGGGCCTGCTCGGACTGCTCCTTCTGTTCGAGTGTTTCGGTCAGTCGCTCATTGGCCTGCTGCAGATCCTGGGTTCGAACATTGATACGCTGCTCCAGATCATGGTGCAGTGCCGCCAGTGACAACTCAGCCTCTTTGCGGGCTTGAATATCCTGTCCAACACGGACGTAATAATCCAGCTCACCCTGATCATTGACATGCCGGGTACACGTCAACCGTACCCAACGGTGCTCTCCGTTCTTGTGCCGGTAACGCTTCTCGATTTCGTACCGGTCGATCTCTCCGTTACGCAACTGATTCAGCAGCTCAAGGTCTTGAGCCATGTCATCAGCATGACTGAGCTCGGCAAAATTCATGCTCAGCACTTCATCACGTTGAAATCCCAGCATGGCGCAAAACGTCTCGTTGATATCGAGCCACTGCCCTGTCGGCGTCAATAGCGAGATCCCCACGCCTGCCCGCTCGAAGATTGTGCGAAACCTGGCCTCGCTGGCCTTGAGCTGGGCAGTGGACTGCTGTAGTTGCTGCCAGGTCTGAACAGCCGTTTCACGCCGCTGAATTTCTCGACTGATGACTCCGGCCAGAGCCTCAAGGGTCTCCAGCTGCTGGTCCGTCAAGACTCGCGGATAGGTATCAATCGCGCAGAGCGTACCCAGTGGATGACCGTCGATACTGTTGACCGGAACGCCTGCATAGAACCGAATATAAGGCTCTCCGATGACCAGGGGATTGTGGGAAAAGCGAGGATCTTCCAGCGCATTGTTTACAACGAGCGGGCCGCGTCGCTGGATGGCATAGGAGCAAAAGGCCCTCTCGCGAGGCATTTCGTTAATGGAAACGCCTAGTTTGGATTTGAACCATAGCCGCTCCGCATCTACCAGCGAAACAAGCGTAATGGGCAGATCAAGCGCATCAGAGAGCAGCTGCGTCACCTGATCGAATACAGCTTCGGCCTCGGTATCGAGTATTCCAAGCGCTTTGAGAACGGCGATTCGCTCAGCCTCGGCCATCAAGTCGCTGGTGTATAAATCACTCATGAGCCAATTACTCTCATCAGACGGCAAGCTCGTAGTTAGCAGCAACAGCGGCGCATTGAGCCGGAGGTATTGCTAGCGAAGTCACCACTTGGCGGTACAAATAGAAGATAGGATTGCGTCAGGTTATCGACCGCCCCCGCGATAGCTTTATGCCATTCGTCCGTAAACGTCCGGCTTCTATCCATACAGGGGGTTATGACCGTGAACTCATGCCTTAAGTCCAACACAGGCGACAGATTGCAACCACTTTATTTTAATTATCGCAATAATAGTAAAGTGCGATAAAGTTCACGTATTGATAGGTGCAATAAGCGCTGGACAGACGTAGGCTAGAATAAGAATGCACCGATTGGCTCCGTACGGTGCTCTATAAAGATACGGCTCGACCAGCGGTCTGATCGTACTGCGTTCAGACTGGCTCACTGTTATGCTCATCAAAGCGGCTCTAAGGAACTTGCTCACTCACGCAGCGCCTTATCCCGTTCTCCTAACCACTGATCTTTCTTTACGTGTTTTTCACGTGCAACGTGTCAAATTAAACGTTTGTTCTAGGAGGCTCTCGTCTGTGAGTGAGTCGTACCAGCCCGTATCCGAGGGCGTGGATTTAAGCGTCTGTGAGCGGGAACCTATCCATGTTCCTGGTTCTATTCAGCCACATGGATTTCTTTTGGGATGCAGCCTGCCGGATTGGAAAATCATTCAGGCTTCAGCCAACACGGCTGACTACCTCAAAGGATACTCACCCGATTATCTGCTTGGGCTTGATCTTGAGCAGGTACTGCCTTTGGAAGCCGTTCACTCGCTACGTAACCTCCTGCAGACGACGATGCTGTCCGGCACGGCAGAGCGCCTTAACCGCATGTCGCTGGACAACAGCGACGTATTTTACGATATGGCCGTTCACGTCTCGGGCGGGATAGCCATCATCGAGGGCACGCCAAGCCTGGATAACACCGCGGCGGCTGACCCTGTCACGCTCGTCAAAGGCCTGATCGGGCGGCTCAAGCGCGCTCCGACCCTTGACCGCTTCCTGAAACAGGCGGCTCAGCAGATCAGGGCATTCACCGGCTACGACCGGGTCATGATCTACAAGTTTTTACACGACAACTCCGGCCAGGTCATTGCCGAGGCGGTAAGGCCCGGCATGGATGCTTTTCTCGGGCTGCATTATCCCGCCTCGGATATTCCGGCTCAGGCCCGAGCGCTCTACAAGCGTCAATGGCTACGTGTAATTACCGATACAGCTTATGTACCTGTTCCATTGGTACCAGGCTTCGGGCCGGATGGCCTGCCCCTGGACCTCAGCCTTGCTACCTTGCGTAGCGTCTCGCCCGTACACATCGAGTATCTGCACAACATGAACGTGCGAGCCACGATGACCGTTTCCATTATGCGGGGGGAAGAGCTATGGGGCTTGATTGCCTGCCACCATAGCGAGCCTTATCGCTTGAGCGGTCCCATGAGCGCTGCCGCGGAACTGTTTGGGCAGGTGCTGTCGCTTCAGCTGGAAGCGAGGGAGCATCAGGATGAGCTGCGCCTGGTCAGCAGCGCGCATGAGGCGCATGACCGGCTGATCGCCAGCATGTCACCCCGTGAGACCTTATTCGATAATCTGGCCGCCTATGCCGGAAACTTGAATGACATCATCCCCTGTGACGGCATCGGGGTATGGTCGGACAGCCGTTTCACTGGCTTTGGTATCACGCCTCCACCTGAGATGGTAGAGCCGCTGATTCAGTTTCTGAGTATGGGCAGTTCCAATGCGGTACTCGCCACCCACGAACTAAGCAAACTTTTTCCTCCCGCACGGGCTTATGCACAGGCCGTCAGCGGGGTACTGGCGATACCCTTCTCTCGCTCCCCCCGAGACTATTTGCTGTTTTTCCGTCGTGAATTCGTGCAGACCATCACCTGGGGAGGCAATCCAGACAAACCGGTTACGCCGGGCGAGCGCATCAGCCCACGCAAGAGTTTTGAGGCTTGGAAACAAACAGTTGGGGGGCAGTCACTACCCTGGCGCTCCGATGAAAAACAGATTGCCGAGACCTTGCGCATCTCGCTTTTGGAAGTGATCCTTCGGCGTGCCGAATTGATTGCGCAGGAGCGGCAGGTGGCCCAGGAAAGCCAATCGCTGCTTATTGCCGAGCTCAACCATCGGGTCAAGAATATTCTCAGCCTGATTCGGGCAGTGGTCCGTCAGAGTGGTCAGCAGACCACATCCGTCAAAGACTTTACTGCAGATCTTGAGCATCGCATCAACGCCCTCGCTCAGGCGCATGACCAGATGAATCAGGTCGGTTGGGCCTCGGCGCCATTGCTTCACTTGCTGGAAGCCGAAGCCCAAGCCTGGGCTTACGGTGCGCAGGATCGTGTGATGTTTTCCGGTCCCTCGGTCATCCTGGATGCACGGGCCTATCAGACGCTAGCACTGGTCTTCCATGAAATGATGACCAATGCGGTCAAGTATGGCGCCTTGAGCCGCCCGACCGGGCATCTGCTGGTGTCCTGGTTCCTGGTAAGTGATCAGGACCTTCGGATCGAGTGGTGTGAAAGCGGAGGGCCGATAGTAAGCGCGCCTTCCCGCCGAGGATTTGGATCGGTCGTTATCGAGCGGACCATTCCCTTCGAGCTGCAAGGTGAGGCCCGGATCGAATACCGAATCGAAGGTGTCCAGGGCAGTTTTTTGATCCCGGCACGCCATGTGAGTGTGGGGAATGTTACTGAGCTGAAAACGGCGCCTACGCTGGTCACGGCGCAATCGTTGGCAGAGAAAAAACTGTTGCTGGTAGAGGACAGCATGATGATCGCGCTGGATGCACAGGCAATGCTCCAGGAAGCTGGCGCTGATGTGGAGATTGCCGGAACGGTCAACGAAGCACGCCGCGCCTTGGGCTTTACTCATTTCGACGTAGTCGTACTGGATGTGAATCTGTCGGGGGAGACCAGTCTGGCTATTGCAGAGGAGCTGGCTGATGCCAAACATCCTTTCATTTTCGCAACAGGCTATGGCGAAAACACGGTGATTCCTGATCGCTTCAAGGATATCCCGCTCATTTCCAAGCCTTACAGCGCCGGGTCGCTTACCCATGCGATCAATCGGTTTGATATCACCCAAGAGCTTGATCGCTTGTAATGACCAGCGCTGCGTAAGCAGGCCCCAACGTTACGAAGCCTGCTTACATCATTTAGTGATGCTGCCTGGTTGCGCTTGCAGTCAAAGCGGTTTCGATCAGATCCACCTCCCTTACCAGCTTTTGTAGCGTACTGTCATTGATATGGTGACGGCTACGCAGCTTGTAGTATTCAGTGCGCTCCGCCTTGAGCGCCTGCAGACGCGTTTCCCGCTCAAGATCGCGTCGCGCTTCGAGAAGCGGGGTCGGCAGCTCGTGGTTATTGATCTCCATGCGCTTGTGGTAGTAGTCCATCAGATGGAGGGTGATCTCGTTGAACGCGACGATAATCTCTTCATCCCCTTGGTGGTCCGCCAGTACCTTCGCTTTTTCTTGGTGATAGTTTTCAATGTGCCGGATTGCCGCCTCGGCCCCACGAATACGCGCATGGCGCTCCTCTTCATATTCGCGGCTGTCTTCAGGCAGATCCAGCCCGCGCAACACCAGAGGAAGACCTACGCTTCCGGTAATCAAGGTGAACAGAATGACGCCGGTCGCCAAGAAGATCAGCAGCTCACGGGCCGGAAACGGCGTACCGTCATTCAGCATCTCTGGCAGCGACAAGGCAGCCGCCAAGGTAATGGTGCCTCGAATACCTGCCAATGTCCCGGCCAACATGACGCGAACGGAGACAGACCGAGCTGGCTTGCGACGCAACAGCCGAGGCACATGTACGGCACCAAATATCCAGAGAAACCGCATCCCTAGAAGCGCAATCGAAATCAGCGCGACGAAAGCCAGCAACTCAATAAACGGCAGCGTAGTGCCTGCACTGGTCGTTGCGTTAAGCGCGCCGCCAATGATTTCGGGCAATTGGAAACCGAGCAGCAGAAAGACCAATGCGTTAAGCACAAACTCCAGCATTTCCCAGACGCTGCGCGTCTGGATACGGGACGTGGTCTGATCCTGGCGTTTGAGGTCAAGCCGGTTGATGACCATACCCGCTGCCACAGCGGAGAGAATACCGGACAGATGAAAATGCTCCGCCAGCAGAAACGCCGCAAAGGGTAGCAGCAGGAGCAGCAGCACGATCTGAATCGTCGAAGCTTCGCCAAGGTGCCGCTCGATCAGACGGGTCCGCACCACATTAAAGGCCAGCGCCAGCAAGGCGCCCACCAGTAGCCCACCCAGGGAAATCAGCAGAAACCCTACTGTTGCCTGTGCCAGAGAGAACGCACCGGTCAGGGCTGCGGCTACCGCGAACTTGAATGCCACAAGACCGGACGCATCATTCATGAGCGACTCGCCCTCAAGAATGTGCATCAGCCGCGGTGGTACAGGAAGACGACCGGAAATAGCCGATACCGCGACGGCATCCGTAGGTGAAAGAATCGCTGTCAGTGCAAAGCAGACAGGCAAAGGCAAACCGGGGAATAACCAGTGAACCACATATCCCACACCAATCACGGTTACCAGTACAAGGCCCAGCGCTAATGCCAGAATAGGCCCACGAAGTAGCATGAATTCGCGCTGCGGGAACCGTCGCGCATCGGCAAATAGAAGCGGGGCAATGAATAGGAGCATGAACAGCTCAGGCTGAAGCTCCACATGCAGCCCGCTGGCAGGCCAGGCCAGTAGCGCGCCAAAAGCAATCTGTACAAGCGGTGTGGGCAGTGATGGTAGAAAGCGAGCCGCCACCCCAGTAGCCGAGGCGACAAGTAAAAGCATTAAAACAAGATAAACCGTATCCATGAATCTTTAGAAAAATCCCTGTCAATGAAGAACCATAAAGCGCTTTAGCGCTATGGAATAAACGTTGCCGACACCCTCAGGCGTGTCTTCCGATGTCCCTCGGACGATGATGTTGATTTAGCTTCTGAGGCCTTTTCAGCGTAGGTGAGGTGAGCGTTGGCACCGGTAACATAATCGCGATCAGGCGCTATACAGCGGCGCACCCCGTCATCACCTTCTTTCCCCGAGTCGACCTGAAAGCATGAGGAATTCGGATACAGCCTTGAATCGCCAATATGTGTAAAAATGTTTCTGAAAGGACTGGGAAATCGACAGAAGCAATCAGCCCTCCATGCCGTTTGGTAGAAAAGCTTTTCATGGCAGTCTCCTTATTAGCCGATTGGTTTTCTTACGACTGGATCAACTTGATAACGTTAGCCACTACCAAGAAGAGTGACCCTAAACAGCCACTTATATTGGCAAGCTATTCTTGTTGTCAGCCATAGGCTCTTACCACCTTACAGCGATAGCGATGTCTAGTCGTAAAAGGCCAGTGCTACGAACATTTTCCTGGCGACCCTGACTGTTATGAGTCCCTGTTGTGTCTTGAAACGTGGTGCATTCCTCTTTTCCAGTCATCCATTGGCAGTTGACCGAACTATCACGCTCGTTCGCCGTCCATTCTGCGTCGAGGCAAAACGCCACGCTCTAAACGAGCGAGCCGGTCATGCATCGGATCAAGCGCTGCAGTCTGCCTTTCTATGAGCTGACCGTTGATGAGCATCTGTGTAGCTTTCTGCGCATGTCCAGTTCAACTTGTCGTGGCTGCCATACTGAGCGCCGTAAATGACTTTCTGAGAGAAGTCATCCAGTAATCGATTGCCGATTACCTCAGCTCAGGTCGCTCTTGCAGCAAGACGACAATCATTTCCCCAGCCGAGCAAACGGCGTGACAACAGGTACCTTTTTTCACATCCATCTGGGCTAAGCACATGGTTGAGTTACTGCCCGAGCGATTTTCCGATAAGTACTCTAAAGTAGTCCTGTAACTATAGTCCGCTGTCCATTAGCCCTGATCTATCCCCGCCTGCACTCAACAAGGAGAACATGCATGGCTCGTCTTACCGCAAAAGATTTCGCGCCCGAACTGCTTGAGCTGTATGACTATTACGTGCATGGGCGAATCAATCGTCGAGAATTTCTCGACCGTGCAGGTAAATTCGCCGTAGGCGGATTAGCCGCCACGACACTCCTTGCTGCCTTGAGTCCAGATTACGCTCTGGCGCAGCAAGTCGAATTTACCGATCCTGAAATCATCCCTGAATACATTTCCTACCCCTCGCCTAAAGGGCATGGACATGTCCGTGGCTATCTCGTGCGACCTGCGCAGACCAAGGGAAAAGTTGCGGGCATTGTCGTCGCTCATGAAAACCGTGGGCTCAATCCCTACATCGAGGACGTTGCGCGACGCCTGGCAAAGGCGGGATTCGTGGCGCTGGCCCCTGATGGCTTGAGTTCCGTAGGCGGCTACCCGGGAAATGACGACAAGGGGCGCGAGCTTCAGCAAACCGTTAATCCTGAAAAGCTGATGAACGACTTTTTTGCTGCCGTCGAATGGCTCATGGGGCATGAGCTCACAACTGGCAAGGTAGGAATCACCGGTTTCTGCTATGGCGGAGGCGTAGCCAACGCGGCAGCCGTCGCCTATCCCGAGCTCGGGGCAGCCGTACCGTTTTATGGGCGGCAACCCAGAGCTGAAGATGTCCCTCGCATCAAGGCACCGTTACTCATTCATTATGCCGAGCGAGATGAGCGCATCAATGAAGGTTGGCCTGCCTATGAGAGCGCTTTGAAGGCCGCTGGCAAAACCTATGAAGCCTATATCTATCCCGGCACGAACCATGGTTTTCATAATGATTCGACGCCACGCTATGACGAGGCCGCCGCAGCGCTGGCCTGGGAGCGAACACTGGGCTGGTTCCGCCGTTATCTGGCCTGAGTAAAGAGCTATTGAAATAGCTTTTGTAAGGCACCATCTCAATCACAGGTTAGAGCACTGCAAGCCACCTTAACCAGAATCAGGTCACGGATGGCTTGTCTGTGCCTGTACGGCAGAGCACCTTCTTACAGGCATACTTATCAACCCTTACAAGAGCAAGACGTATACTCGCCAAACGTTTGACCCATAACGATATTTGCAACCTCTGGCCGCAGAAGCGCTGATCGAAATAGCGTAGAGTAAGCACAAACCGGTTGTTACGTGTTCCGCACAGGTTTGATCAGCCAGTCATCCCAACACCATGCTTTAGGAGAATTTTATGGCGACCGAATACATGACCGTTGCAGGAGGCTGCTTCTGGTGCGTAGAGGCAGTATTCAAGGATGTCATCGGAGTCGTTTCCGTCGAGAGTGGCTATACCGGCGGCAAAACGGTCAACCCTACGTATGAGCAGGTCTGTGAGGGTAATACCGATCATGCCGAAGCCATCCGTATTGGTTACGACCCTGACGTGATCAGCTATGGCGAGTTGCTCGATATTCACTTTGCAACCCATGACCCGACCCAGCTCAACCGACAGGGTAACGACATGGGTACGCAGTATCGGACTGCCCTGTTCCCGGCAAACCCCGAACAGGAAGCCGAGGCCAGAGCGGCGATTGCACGTGCACAGGAAGGTCTCTCAGCGCCCATCGTGACCACAATCGAGCCACTGGGGCCTTGGTATCCGGCAGAAGGATATCATCAGAACTATTGGGAAGAGCGCGGGCGCGCCAACCAGTACTGCATGGCGGTAATCCCACCCAAGCTTCAAAAGCTGCGCAAGAGCTTCGCCCAACGGTCCAAAACCTCGATCGAGGGCTGAGTTGTCCGGGGTAGCCCTTCTTGGGGCTACCTTCTCTGCACTGGATTTTCTGCACCTAAGCCACTACTATCCGTTTTTCTTTCTGTCTTGCAAGGAGCCTGATCATGCGACGCGCTTTCACTCTTTGCAGGTCCTGCCAGGCGTAAACGCTTTCCTGCGCACTTAGCGCATGCTTTGCCCGGCTCCGGCCTGCCTTTCCCTGAATTATTGTTTACCCATCAGGAGTTGGTTATGGGCAATTGCATTCGTACTCTATCGGAACGCGTCAACCTTATCGCATCCGATAATCTCTGGATCGAAGGTACTGCGATACAGCAGTTGGAAACTACTGCCAGATTGACTGGTATGGTCCGGGTCTCCGGCATGCCGGACCTTCACCCAGGCCGTGGCTACCCAGTAGGCGCCGCGTTCTTCTCTGAAAATGTTATCTACCCAGCCCTGGTTGGAAATGATATCGGCTGCGGCATGGCGCTCTGGCAGACTGATATCCGAGCTGGCAAGCTGAACCTCGACAAACTCGAACGGCGCCTGGGCAGTATCGACGGGCCACTGGACAGCAGTTGGGCCGAAGACGTAAAGGCCTTTTCGCTTTCCAGGACAGGCCATGAAGCCTCTCTGGGCACGATTGGCGGCGGCAATCACTTTGCCGAGCTTCAAGCCATCGATACCGCTCATGACGAAACGCTGGTCGCTTCACTGGGGCTGGATCGAAAAACCCTGCTTCTGCTTGTGCACAGCGGATCGCGCGGCTATGGCGAGTCGGTTTTGCGTAGGCATGTCGAGGTGTTTGGGCATGCTGGTCTCGACCCTAGGTCGCCCGAAGGGCTCGAGTATCTGGCACTGCACGACCAAGGTCTGCGCTATGCCGAGGCCAATCGCCAGCTCATCGCCAGACGACTCCTGGCGAATCTGCATGCGGAGGGCCGTCAGGTACTGGATATCAACCACAATCTTGTGTCCTCAGCCACCCTTGACGGTGTGCAGGGCTGGCTGCATCGCAAAGGGGCCACTCCGGCCGACGCGGGACCAGTCATCATTCCGGGCTCTCGTGGGTCCTATAGCTGGCTGGTCAAACCGATTCCTTCGGAAGTCAGTCTATTTTCCCTTGCCCATGGTGCTGGCAGAAAATGGCTCAGGACAGAATGCCGTGATCGGTTATCCAACCGCTTCTCGTTCGATCAGTTGAAGCGCACGTCCTTGGGCAGCCGGGTAATCTGCGAGGACAAGGCGTTGATGTATGAGGAAGCGCCAGAAGCGTACAAGGACATCGACAGCGTCATCGAAACCCTGCAAGGTGCTTCACTGGTCACGGTCATAGCCCGGCTTAAACCGGTGCTGACCTACAAGCGACGGGGGTGCTGCCCGTGAGACTCCTGCAACTCTCATCGGCTCAAGGCCCGGCTGAGTGCGAGCTGGCAGTAACCAAGGCACTTCGTCTCCTGGAGACAGAAGCCGAACGCGAGGGTGTGCTGCTGTCAGTGATTGAACAGACGGATGGCGAGCACCGCGGCACCGTTAGCTCTGCACTTCTGGTATTGGAAGGCGAGCGCAGCGAGCCACTGGCCAGCCGATGGAACGGCAGTCTACTCTGGATATGCCAAAGTCCTTACCGGCCCCAGCATGGCAGAAAGAACTGGTATTTTGGCGCCAGGGTATTTATGCCGCCTGCGTCAGCCCCCCCCGGGATCGATACGCTTCGAGTACGTGCGGGCCTCAGGGCCTGGCGGTCAGCACGTGAACAAGACGGACTCTGCCGTTCGGGCTACTCATGTGCAGAGCGGGCTTTCGGTCAAGGTGCAAAGCGAGCGCAGCCAGCATGCCAACAAGCGCTTGGCAATGGCATTGATTGAGCAAAAACTTGCGCAGTACGCCGAGGACGCCCAAGCAGCTCAGCGGCTGGATAGACGCTTGTTTCACCATGATATTGAGCGCGGTAACCCGGTTCGTACATTTCGCGGAATGCGTTTTACTGAAAAATGAGGTCTTCAGCGGCAAGCGTATAGCTTGCCGCTCTTGTATGAACCCTCAAATCAAACGCTAGCCCGCAACAGAATATCGGACTTTGGCTGAATTTCGCCTCATCCGAACAATGGCCCATCATTATCAGTTAGAGCGCGGAGGGATGCGCTGCTGAAGGATAACGGCTCAGCAATAGCTCTGATTACACGCGAGAACGCATACAAGAAAAGCGCAAACCGTTAAGATGGCGCTCTGCTTCATTGTTGGCCTCAAAGGTAATGGCAAGAAAATCATCGAAAACCGCCTCCGGACCCTCTTCTGGTACTCCCGCCCTGACCTTGATCGATGTTGCCAAGGTGGCGGGTGTCTCACCCATTACGGTTTCCCGAGCACTCCACCGCCCAGAGATCGTAAGCGAGGCCGCTCGGGAAAAGGTCTTAGCCGCCGTCAAAGCCACAGGATATGTTCCCAACATGTTGGCGGGAGGCCTGGCTTCGAATAAAAGTCGGCTGGTCGCCATCTTCCTGCCGACAATTGCACACTCCATTTTTGCCGACACGGTACAGGCCTTGATCGATCAGCTGACAGCGTCTGGTTACCAGACGATGATAGGTCTGACCGGCTACTCTCCCGAACAGGAAGAGCAGCTTCTGGCAGCCGTACTCGGTAGGCGGCCCGATGGAATCGTACTGACAGGTACGCTTCACACCGAAGAGAGCCGTGACCGGCTGTCACGCTCATCTATTCCGGTAGTTGAAGCATGGGAGCTGGGCACCGAGCCAATCGACATGCAAATCGGCTTTTCCCATGAAGCCGTTGGGCGCGCTATGGCCGATTATCTCTATGGCAAAGGGTATCGTCAGTTTGGACTGGTTTCGGTCGACGACATACGAGCTCTAAAGCGTGGACGTGCCCTACTGGACCAACTGGCGTCGTTAGGCATTACGGATGTACCTGTCGAGATCATGCAAACGCCTGCCACGCTGTTAAGTGGTCGTGAAGGTTTGCGCCAGCTCAAGGGGCGTGGCTCGCTTCCTGAAGTGGTGGTATGCAGTTCCGATACAGTCGCCCAGGGCATTCTGGCAGAAGCGGCCAGTCAGGGGATCAAGGTGCCTGAAGAACTGGCCGTTCTAGGATTTGGCGACCTATCCAGCGCGGCTCATGTATACCCTTCACTCTCGACTGTGAATGTTGATGGTGCCCGAATGGGCAAGCTCATTGCGAAGGCTCTGCTGGCGCGCTTTCAAAATCCTGACCAACATACCGAGCCGGTACAACTGGATACTGGGTTCACAATTGTGGAACGCTCCACAACCTGATTCAACGGCAGGCGACTATTCGTCAGCCTCTTACACTTTAATGATTGCGCAATCACATCAAGATCGGTTATCAATAGACACAACCGATTGGTGTGATAGTGCCTTTAATGATTGCGCAATCAGACAAAGCACCATCTGATCACTATAAAAAGGACAACAACCGTGAAACATATCGAACCGCGTACTCAGTTCCCCCTTCCCTCTCGCTTATTGCCTGTTACCCACTCAGGCGCATAGCTCCAGCTCGCTTCCTTTCTGCCACACCGCTCTATGGGGTGAGGCTAATCATCGACAACAATAAATATCGAGGTGAACGTTATGGGCGATACACGGCAAACCCGGGTCCGCTATCTGATTCTCCTGATGCTGTTCCTGGTAACAACGATCAACTATGCGGATAGAGCCACCATTTCGATTGGCGGCTCCAGTATGCAAAAGGATTTGGGAATCGATGCCGTCACGCTCGGCTATATTTTCTCTGCCTTCGGTTGGGCTTATGTGCTGGGCCAGATCCCCGGAGGCTGGCTACTTGACCGTTTCGGTTCAAAACGCGTTTACGCCACGGGTATTTTCATCTGGTCACTGTTTACTCTGCTTCAGGGCTTTGTTGGCATGATGCCTGTAGCCTGGGCCGTGGTTACGCTGTTCGTTCTACGTTTTCTAGTGGGATTTGCCGAAGCGCCTTCATTTCCGGGTAACGCCCGCATCGTTGCAGCCTGGTTCCCCACTGCAGAGCGCGGTACCGCTTCGGCCGTGTTCAACTCTGCACAATACTTCGCAACGGCATTGTTTGCACCGCTGATGGGCTGGATTGTTTACAGCTTCGGCTGGGAACATGTGTTTGTTGTCATGGGTGTATTGGGCATCATTTTCTCCGGCATCTGGATGAAAACGATCTATAACCCCAAGGATCATCCTCGGGCGAATGCGGCGGAAATTGCACACATCGAAAAGAACGGTGGTCTGGTCGATATGGACCAGGCACGTGGTACCAACAACGGCCCCAAATGGCACTACATCAGCCAACTGCTGACCAATCGCATGATGCTGGGTGTTTACCTTGGCCAGTATTGCATCAATGCCATCACCTACTTCTTCCTGACTTGGTTCCCGGTCTATCTTGTCCAGGAGCGTGGGATGACCATCCTAAAGGCTGGTTTCATTGCCTCTTTGCCAGCAATCTGCGGTTTTATCGGGGGTGTACTGGGTGGCATCATTTCCGACTGGCTGCTGCGTCGCGGCAATACACTGACCTTCTCCCGTAAACTGCCGATCGTGTGTGGGCTACTGCTATCCACCTCAATGGTGTTCTGTAACTATGTGGATGCCGAATGGATGGTAGTTGGCTTCATGACGCTGGCTTTCTTCGGAAAGGGATTGGGTGCACTGGGCTGGGCGGTTGTATCGGACACGTCACCCAAGCAGATTGCAGGCCTTTCAGGCGGTCTCTTCAACACGTTTGGCAACATCGCTTCTATTACCACGCCCATTATCATTGGCTACATCATTGCAGTAACGGGCTCGTTCCGCTGGGCGTTGGTGTATGTAGGTGCCAACGCGCTAGTCGCAGTCTTTAGCTACCTTTTCATCGTTGGCAAGATACAGCGTGTCGAGCTGCGCGATGAGAATGGCAAGCAATTGGCGGATACGTCGGTTCCTGCACCCGCCTCGGCTTGATCCAACAAGGACTGGCTAATACATCAGCCGGTCCTCCAATCAGATCGCTATACAGGCAAAGGGCGCCGTTGGGCGCCCTTTGCTGTCTTTGTTACTTATGCCGCTTCGTCATTCAACGCAGGACGCGCTTCACTGGCAATGGTAATGCGCTTTGGCTTTGCTTCTTCCGGCACCCGGCGAACCAGATCAATAGTGAGCAAGCCATTCCTTAGGCTGGCGCCTTTGACCTCAATGTGCTCATCGAGCCGGAAGGACAGCCTGAAGGCACGCAGGGCAATACCTTGGTGCAGGTAGGTCACACCTTCAGCGGTGTGCTCACGCCGATCGGCACTTATTGTCAGTACACCACGCTCGACCTGAATATCCAGATCGTCTTCATGCAGGCCCGCTGCCGCAATCACGATGCGATAGTCGTTTTCGCCGTGCTTCTCGACATTGTAAGGCGGATAGCCTGGTACCGAATCACGCAGCGCCGACTCAAATAGATCATTGAAACGATCAAAGCCAACAGTGCTACGGAACAAAGGTGCAAGGGATAAACCAGTCATGATGAATCTCCTGAAGATCAGCAAGTTTCGATAACTCGGGACCCGATTTCGGCATCCCGCATGACCCAACATAAGGATAGTGAAAATACTTTCAAGCGGTCTGCCGACGAACGGAAAGCCCAGTAAGCCTTTGTTTTTCAACTGCTTATTTTTTATCGCCCCATTGATGTCGCAGGTTTCAGCAAGGTCGAGCTACCCTTGGGTTTGCGAAATACCAAGATGTTGCCCAGCAGTACCAGCGCTAGCCCAAACAGTGCAGGCCATGTCCATTGGTATCCTTCCATCCATGCCGAGATGTTAAGGGCAACCACCGGAAACAGGACGGTGCAATAGGCCGCCCGCTCAGCACCCAGACGGCCAACCAGGGTCAGGTAGGCGGTAAATCCGATCACTGAGCCAGGAACGGCCAAATAAACCAGCGAACTGACGTAGCGTGTACTAAGGTCGACTGTAAAAGGCACCCCCTGTACAAGGCAGATCACCAATAGAATCAAGGCGCCGTACAACATGCCCCAGGCATTGCTCGTCAACGGGCGGATACCCACGCGCTGTTGCAGACTCGAAATCATGTTGCCCGCTGAAAAGCACAGTGTTCCTAACAAGGAGAGCCCAAGCCCTAGCCAAGTCTCATGGCTTGCCGTGTGGCTGCCCAGTTCCGGCCAGAACAACAGGGCGAGCCCCAGCAAACCCAATGCGCCCCCGGCCAAAACGTTAGCCGCGATGGTTTGCTTGAACCACAGGCGTGCGTTGAGGGCGTTCCAGAGTGTGGCGGTTGAAAACACTACGGCAATCAGCCCACTGGCTATGTACTGGCTGGCCGAGTAAAAGCAGATGAAGTTCAGGCAGAACAGGCAAACACCTTGAGCCATGCAGAACAGTTGGCCGCGTTGATCCAATGGCTGTAGGCGACGGGTCGGTATCAGGATTAGAAACAGGACCAGCGCTGCAAGGGCGAAGCGATAGGCAATCGAAAGCGGAATGGCTACGGATTCGATCTGAAACTTGATGGCAATCCAGGTGGTGCCCCAGATCAGAACAGTCAACAGATAAAGCGTAAGGTTCATGGTGGTCTCCAGCGGTCAGGAAACCAGTGTGGTGAGTAAGTCCGTTGAAGAGTTGCACATTCTTGCGCTTTTTATTCTGGCATGCGGTTCGCGCCTCTCATAAGCCTTATGATGTGAAACCAGGAGACGTGATCATGCAGCAAGCCGACGACTTTCAAGTGTTTCGTACCTTAGACCAGGCCTCCAATGCACACCGTCTACGTCATACTGCGCTGGGCAATGGCATGGCGTTGGCGCAGTGGTATCGTAGCGATGCCGACGTGCTGGGCTACAGCAGCCCGGATCATCACACTTTGTCGCTCTATCTGGAAGGTGGTTGGCAGACGTTTCGCCTCGACCAGCCGGGCCACTATGGGGCGCCTGACCGATTCTGTGTTCTGCCAGCCGGACACGACTCTGACTGGTCAGTTACGCAAGGGCTGGGTTTCATGCATCTGTACGTCACCCCTGAGCAGTTGATGCTGGAAACCATCCGGGTTCTGGACAAGGAACCCCGGGCGATCCATCTGCAGGAACGCACATACATGGAGGATCCTGCACTCGTTGCCATCTGCCGTGCGCTGGAACGCAGTGACTGGCAGGAACCTGGAGAGTGCCTGCTGTGCTCGAGCCTGGCGCACGAAGCGGTCAGCCATCTGCTGCTCAATGGGTGCGGGCCGCGCCAGGAGGTACACTGGCGCGGCGGCCTTTCACCATCGGTCAGACGACGCATCCGCGACTATATTGACACCCACCTGGATAAACCGCTTGAGCTGTCGACACTGGCTGAAGAAGCGGCCTTGTCGACCTTTCACTTTAGCCGCATGTTCACGCTTTCATTCGGTATGCCGCCTCATCGTTATGTACTGGCACGACGATTAGCCAAGGCTCGAGAGCTGCTGGTGAATACTACATTGCCGCTTGCTCAGATTACGCTGGATTGTGGCTTTTCCAGCGCCAGTCACCTGAGTCGCCGGTTTGCTCAGGTACATGGCGCAACACCGGGACAATATCGTACCGTCCTTTCACGCACAGGTTGAAGTGCTAGAGGTCAGCCGTCCTGCCCAAATACTGATCTCAAAGCCGCTCTAGCAGGTGGCCTCTCATAAAGAAGCTATGCTTTAAGTAAACCTCAACTGGGTCACATCAAATGGATGCACATAATGCTGAAACACCGCAGCGTTACGCCCCCATTGCGCTTGTAGCGGAAGATGAGGTCATGCTTCGTGAGCTAATGATCGACGTGTTACAAAACGAAGGTTTTGAGGTGGCAGCGTTTGGTACAGCTGATGAGGCCCTGAGCTTTCTAGAGGACAAAGCGCTTTTGGTAAGTGTGGTCGTATCGAATGTGAGAATGCCTGGGCATATCAACGGCATCGACCTGGCACATATCGTTTCAAAACGCTGGCCCTTTCTTCCAATCGTCTTGATGTCTGGCTATACCGGTCTGGAAATACAACTACCTAAGGATGTGCCCTTTCTACGCAAGCCCTGGACAATCGACCAACTGGCCACTGCAGTCAAAGAGATGAGGCGCTAAACAGCGCTTTTTGATTACAGTTTTTCTCTGATCAATGTAACGCCTTCTTCATTGCTAAATATTGTTGTTATCTGGCATTCATCGTAGCTATGGATGTTTGATCCTCCCCTTCTCGGGTGACGCAACTTCTGCCTAGCTAGCCTTAAGATAGCTTTGTTAGCTTGGTCAGCACTGAGCTTACCGCGCAGGTACTAGAGGAACCCTTCTAACCTCCTGTCCTCATATATAGCTGTCTGCTACTCATACCTCAGAAAGGGCCGAACGAAAAGGAAAATACCCAGTAACAGCAGGCCGATGAAAAAGAGCCTTCGAAAAAGCGTCTCACTCAATCTGGTACGTAGTTTTTGCCCTGCAAGCAAGCCAGCAAGCGCAGGTAGGAGCATAAGCAAAGAGGTTTTGACATCATCAATAACCACAGCGCCCTGCCATGACAGGCCTGCGCCAAGCGTCAACGTCGAAACGGTAAAGGAAAGCCCAAGCGCTTGAATCAGTCGCTCCCTGCCAAGATTCATCGCTTGAAGATACGGCACGGCAGGGACTACAAAAACGCTGGTAGCTCCCGTGATCAAACCAGTAACAAGGCCCACTGCGCCTGAAACAAGACCGCCGCTCTCCGATACGGTAGGTAGGCGGTACGCGCACAACCCCATGCAGCCATACACTATCAATATCAGGCCCAGCATGGCAGGTATGAAGACGTTTTCTGATTCAGTCAGCCAGCGCACGGTCAGTAGTGTTCCCAGGCACAGCATTACCATCATCAACCAGAGCCGGCTGATCAGTTGACCTAATGCGGGCCCGCCGTACAACTGCCAGAGGTTGGTAACCAACGAAGGGATCAACAACAGCGCTGACGCTTCCCCAGGCGTCATGACCAGGGCAAGCAGGGCAACGGCTACCGTTGGTAGCCCCATTCCCAAAACACCTTTGATAATACCGGCGAGCAGGAAGACCAGACTGCAAAACAGGATAGTCATTAGTCATACCTTCCGTTGAGTGATCTGATGAGCATGCAGCGTCAGCGCCTCATTTAAAATCTGCATTTCCCTGATTCTGGGTTAGGCTGGGACGAAGCCAGATAAGCATCGATGGAAGCCCGCCCCATGAGATGTGATCTTGTTGATCTCAAGCTCTTCATACATATCATCGAGACGCAAAGCATTACAGCAGGGGCCGGCAAGAGTCATTTATCCCTCGCTTCAGCCAGCGCCCGCATAAAGGGTATGGAAGAGACGCTCGGAACCGCTCTGCTTGAGCGCCACCGGAGAGGCACTGTGCCTACGCCGGCTGGCAGAACCCTTGCCCATCACGCTCAGGCTGTCCTCCACCAACTGGAGGTAATGAACGGCGAGCTTGGCAATCACGCCTCGGGATCAAGATGCCGAATTCGCCTGCTATGCAATACCGCTGCGCTAACAGAGCATTTGCCCGACCTCCTGAGCCATTTTCTGTTGCGGCATCCCCAGCTTGATTTGGATATAGAGGAGCGTTCCAGCTATCAAATTGTGGAATCGCTTACCAGACGCCAGTCAGAGCTAGGCTTGCTTGCCGATCACACAGCGTTTAACGCACTCGAATCTCGCCCGTTTCGAACGGATCGTCTGGTAGTCATAGCTGCCAAGCATTCGCCATTTTTTGTTGGTAGAAAGGTCATTCAGTTTGAGGAGCTACTCACCGAGCCCTTTGTGGGGCTGACCTCTACCAATGCTCTTCAACAGCATCTGGAAGAAAAGGCAAAGCAAGCCGGCAAATGGTTAGCTCTTCGGGTGCGGGTGGCTACTTTGGACGCTATATGCAGCCTGGTAACGCAGGGCATAGGAATAGCCATCGTACCTGAGGCAACGTATCGCCGGAGTCAGCTGAGAAAGAGGCTCTCAATGGTCAGACTTCAAGATACTTGGGCGACCCGGTTATTGTATTTATGTACCTACTGCTTTGATGCCCTCTCACCATACGCAGCCGAGCTGGCTAAGCACATTCTGGCCCGCTCTGACCTTGACGTCCCAGAGAATGAGTCAGAGCGTTAACTGTCTGCATAGCAACAAGCATGAGTTAATTAACGTGTATATAGGCTAGCTGACCACCGTCCCGAAAAAGCAGGGACTAAGTTTCCTGCACTATAATCAGCGCTACTTTGTGTTTATCCAACGACTCTGCGTCCTGTCTATTTTGACAGGCTAGAGCCTAACTGACGGGGGCGCGTTTAATTTCTTACTCGGTTGGAGGCTAGGACTATAAAATTCATGCTAATCATCACATAAGTTACCTTTAATGATTACTTATAGAGCATTCTAGCCTTAGCATTCTTCTCAGGATAGCCACAGTGGCCTTTTAAATCTCGTGCTGCCATCAGGCATAACCTCACAGGTTCTTTCCAGTAAATGAAAATCAGCAGATTCAGAGGGTATGAAAACCAAGGGACTGCTCCTCAAGCGCTTGGCTTTTCATCCTGCATTCTGGCCTTTTTTTGCCCTTTTGCTGAGAAAATAACCTGCACTGCCAACACCGCTCCCATCAGCACGGTCATGATTCCTAATGCCTCATTCCAGGACGGTAAGCGGCGCTCAAATGCTAGAGCCAGCACGGCTGCAAACAAGGACTCTAAGGCAATCAGCTGACCTGAAAGCACCATTGGTAAATCACGACAGGCCCTGTTCCATGCCCAGGCTCCAAGTAAAGAAGAGAAAACTCCAATCAGGAAGGCCCAGCCGTAAAGGGTACCTGCACTGGCAAAGTCGTATCCTTGGTGAGGAAAGTGAAAAAGACCAAAGGCCTGTGCCAAGGGCATTAGGACTAATAGAGCCAATGCACTTCCCGCCATCATGAGGCCAGTCCAGACGCCTGTCGCGCCGGGAGAAATCTTTTCCAATGAGTTTTGGTTTAAAAAACTAAACACTAGCCAGAGCATCACTGCCGCAACCGAAAACGCAATTCCAGTCGACACCGATACGCTCTCGTTCAGTGGATGCTGAAGACTGGTCAGATTGATCAACAGCAACCCAAAGGCAAGAACACACAAGGGCAGGGCCAGTCGACGCCATGCCAATACTTTGGAGTGCACATTGCCTAACAATGCCAGTAATACCGGGACCATCCCAATAAAGGCAGGGGTTAAAACCGGACCTCCAAACTGAGCACCTGAAGCAATAAGGGTGCTGTAACCGAAATAGCCCATGGCACCCAATCCGGCGGCCATGTATCGCAACGGCCATGACAGCATGGAAAGATGGGCGCGGTTGATAGCAATTAATACAATGCCAATTACCCCTACGATCAGAAATCGAGTGGCAAGGAAATCAAATATGGTATAGCTCCCTGTGATATAGGGAACGATAAAATTCAGTGCCCAACACAGGGTCGCGAATATCGCAAAGGCGATCCCAGTCACGAGCCGAGAGGTAAGCCCTTTCATTAAAATCCTTGAACCAGATTATGACTGGCTTATGTATCTAAAGGCCGCTATCAACGCTTAGGTGGATCTACACATGGAGCCGGTGGCGCTCAGCAATAGTTGATCTCTAAATGCATCATCAAGCACTTGGGCACCAGACAGGTAACATCCACCAAGCCCTCCTAGCGATTCACATTGACGACAAGCCGCCCGCGTATCTTGCCCTGAAGCAAATCAGTGGACGCAGTAATAGCCTCCCCTAGCGTAATTTCGCGTGTTATTTCAGACAGCATAGATAAATCGAGATCTGTCTGCAGGCGGTTCCAGGCCTCCACACGCCGCTCGTAGACCTGGGTGACGCTATTGATACCTAGCAGGCTTACCCCGCGAAGAATGAAAGGCGCTACGGTTGCGGGCAGGTCCATACCCTGTGCTAGACCACAGGCGGCTACCGCTCCTTCTGCCCGAGTGGCAGCACAGACATTTGCAAGCGTATGGCTACCCACTGAATCAATAGCTCCAGCCCAGCGCTCTTTGGAGAGCGGACGGCCCGGCTCAGACAGTTCGTTGCGGTTGATAACCGATTGGGCGCCAAGCTTTTTAAGGTACTCGGACTCCTCGGGTCTCCCTGTGGCAGCAATGACCGAATAACCGTTACGAGCTAGCAGAGAAACGGCGAAACTACCAACGCCACCATTAGCACCTGTTACCAGGATGTCTCCTTTATCAGGTGTGATTCCATGTCGCTCCAGCGCCATTAGGCAAAGCATGGCAGTGTATCCGGCAGTACCGATTGCCATAGCCTGGTGTTCGTCGAGCCCGGACGGTAGCGGGATCAGCCAATCACCCTGTACGCTGGCCTTTTGAGCCAGTCCACCCCAATGGCTTTCACCAACGCCCCATCCATTGAGCAGCACTCGGTCTCCGGCCTTGTACCGTGGATGGGTACTTTCCTCAACGATCCCGGCACAGTCTATTCCAGGCACCATGGGAAATTTGCGCACGACAGGGCTATTCCCTGTTATAGCCAGTCCGTCCTTGAAGTTCAGCGTGCTATAGGAAACACGCACCGTTACATCCCCTTCAGGAAGCTGGTCTTCGCTCATGTCAGCCAGCCGAGCGTTATAGGTTGATGCATTCTTGTCGATAAGAACTGCTTTAAACATCATATCTCCTATTTAGACCAGTCGTCTTTAATTAGGCAGCAGCAGTTATGCTTTGATGCCATTCAGAAAACCCTCAATAAAACAGTCGAGAGGCCACACCGTCTGAGACAGTCGTGCACGTAGCACAGCGCCTTCCCAGCCAATCCAGAAGTAAGCAGCCAAATCATCACAATTACATCCAGACTGCAGCTGTCCTCTCTTTGCTGCCTCACGAAGGCAGTCAGCTAAACGCCGTTGCCAATCAAGCAAGGTCGCTTCTAGCTGGGAGCGAAAACTATCCGGCAGGACGAGTACTTCCTGTCCAAGATTGCCAACCAAACAGCCTCGTCGAAACTCGTACCTGGCCATACCGACTTTGGCATCCTCTACAAAGTTCTTTAGCCGCTGTATGGGATCAACGCTTTCATCCAATAACCAGCGGTCAAGCTTACGCGCGAAGTAAGCTGCGTAGCTCCTGAGCACTGCCTGCCCAAAGGCTTCCTTGCTATCGAAATAATGATAAAACGAGCCTTTAGGCACCTGTATTCGTTTAAGGACTAAGTCGATGCCTGTGGTAGCAAAGCCTTGCTCGGTAAAGATTTCCATACCCGCATGGATCAAAGCGTCACGCGTATCGGCGTGCTCTCGGGGAATCTTAGGTGGCCGACCTCGGCGGGCCGGTAAGGTACTGGTAGTCATACTCCCATATTAGACCGATCGTCTTTAAAGTCAATTTAGACTACTGGGAAGTTATTTGCGCTTATGAAATGAGGCAGACGCCTATTCAACGGCTTTGCATGCTATGGCTATCCGTGCACCTGTATCGTTTTGACTTTATTCATCAGGAATGTACCTAAGACTATAGGGGCCGAGGCTTAGGCATGTAAAAACGTCGGGGGGCGCGGCGATAAGCATGGCGCTGATAAAGCGTTGTGCTGACGTTGTCAGCAGTCTCAAAGAAAGCAAACTTCTTTAGATCCGAACACATACTTTTATGCCAGCGCGGCAGTTACATAGGCCATTGCCACGAGACGGCTACTTCCCTTGCACAGCTACACTCAAAAATACACGGCCGACCTCGTACGATCTGTTTAAGCTTTAAAGCCTTAATGTATGGGTACCACAGTCAATATCGAAAGGATGAGCTCATGAGTGCGCGTATCGAGATTGCAATTAACCCAAAAGAAAATGAGCGCTCGGCTATCCTTAAACCCTTACGGGCTCATAATCATTCTAAAGCGGGTGATCCGAAACCAGAGTCAATCGCGCTACTAGTCCGCGATGAGGACACCAATGAAGTCATTGGAGGGCTCTATGGGGAAATATACTATCGTTGGCTATTCATCGAGTTGCTAGCTATACCTGAGGAAACAAGGGGCCAAGGCATAGGTTCACGCCTGGTGGACATGGCCGAAGACGTTGCGCGTGAAAGAAGTTGCGTCGGAATCTGGCTCGATACTTTTGACTTTCAGGCACCGGGCTTCTACCAAAAACATGGTTTCACTGAATTTGGTCATCTTGATAGTTTTCCACCAGAACATACACGCTTCTTTTTTCAAAAAAGATTGTCCTAACGTGCTCATCTTTTCCTTGAAGCAAGCACACCGAATAAAGATTCTGTCCAACCTTGCTGATGGCAAAGTGTCGGTATTGCTAACATTTGCAGCTGTCACTATATTCAAGACATGCATATAACTCAGCTCACCTCGACCGCTACCACCACGACCGCTATAGGCGGGCCGTGCAAGGTGTCGTGAGCAAGAGATAGCGAGCGAATCCAAAGGCCCCGCCAGCGATGGTAGGGGCTTTTTATTTGTCCTTACGTCACTGGCCAACGTAAGGAAATAATCCATGCACGCACTCTTGATCCTCGATATGCAGGTAGGCCTGTTTCAAGGTCCAGACAAACCCTGGCTTGGCGATCGTCTACTTTCCACTCTAAATGACCTTATCTATCGAGCTCAAAAAGCGGGCTCTCCCGTTTTCCTTGCGAGGCATACAGGCCCTGCTGGTAGTCCGATTGAGCCGGGTAGTCCTTTCACTCAATTGGTAAATGGACTGGCTCTTGAAGGCTCCGAAATTATTTTCGATAAAACCAGACCCAATGCGTTTGCTTTTACCAATCTGGCCGAACAGCTCCGATCAAAAGGCGTTGATACTGTTGTAATTGCGGGCATGAAGACTCAGTACTGTATCGACAGTACCTGCCGCGCAGCACGGGACTTAGGATTCGAGGCTATCCTTATAGAGGATGGACATACCTGCTCAGATACGCCAGTGATGAGCGCTAACGCTATTATTGACTATCATAACGCGACACTCGTGGGTGCCTTTTGCCAGGTCATGAAAGCCGCAGAATGCGAGCTCAAATAAGCAATCTGTCCATTTGGATAGGGTCGCAGTGGGTTTATACGGCTCGCTGCAATGCTCCAGTGCCTGTCGTCATTGGGGTATACCTCTGAGGCTGCACACTTGGCTGAGCTGCATTTACGGTAATACCTCTTAAGCGAGGCTGATAGGACCGCGTACTCTGATGTGCCTCGGCGTGCTTTCTAGAATCTGTTACTTACCGCTTATCCTATAAAAGGGGTATACCCAACTTTTAAGGAACTCCGTACAGCCTTTTCCCTTCCGATCTCTTGAAGGGTGATTGTTCCGATCAGCCAGGCAAGTCCTAACCATTGTGGAGAAAGACATGACAGCTAAAAACGACAATCCAGGTAACTTCGCTAACGATCGTGAGAAAGCCTCTGAAGCAGGCAAGAAAGGCGGTCAAAACAGCGGTGGCAACTTTGCCAATGATCGCGAGAAAGCCTCTGAAGCGGGCAAGAAAGGTGGCGAGCATAGCCATGGCGGCGGTCGTCAGTAAGAGATGACATGAGCGGGGGCATAAGCTCCCGTTCTGTTATGAATCTATCCATCCCCTGCTCTCGGCTCAATAAAGCCTGCCTTTCTTAGTCTTACCGCTTAAATGCCTTTAAAGCCTTTTGCTCTCGCTTTTTTCCGGCAGGAATTTGCTCATGCTGTCTCGCAAGCCGTTATCAGGATCTGAGATGGAAGAAGAGGCTGGGCTTGTATTTGAGCTATTTGGCCGAAATCCGATGTGCATGCTCGCTGAGTTGAGCGTTCGTAAAATGAGCAAGGCTTAGGTTGTTGCGCACGGCAGACTAACTCTCTGGTCCTAACCCTTATGTCCCAGCAAGGAATAAGGCCGATGAAATTGGATGCCGATATACGTAACATCGTAGTGATTGGGGCCTCCGCTGGAGGGGTCCAGGCATTGACCACGCTATTCCAGAGTCTTCCTCCTGTCCTTCCTGCCGCGTTCCTGGTAGTTCTTCATATACCCGCTTATGCACCCAGCGTGCTACCCGAGGTTCTTTCTCGCGTGACACAGATGCGGGTTGTGCCTGCCGATGACAGTCAGCCGCTCGAAGCTGGGAGCGTCTATGTGGCTACGTCAGATCGTCACCTGATGCTTGAAGAAGAAGGGCTACGTGTTACCCGAGGCCCGAAGGAATGCCGGGTACGCCCAGCGATAGACGTTCTTTTTCGCTCAGCCGCGGTCAGTCATGGTGCACGTGTAATCGGTGTCATTCTTACAGGGGCGCTTGACGATGGAACCGCAGGTCTCTGGGCGATTAAAGACAGAGAGGGCTTGGCTTTGGTACAGGATCCATCCGAGGCGATGCACGAATCAATGCCTGAAAGCGCCATAAAGCATGTGAAGGTTGATTTCATAGGCCCTATCGAGGCACTGGCTCAGCAGATAGTTAGGGCTGTGGGCACGCAGATAGATAGGCAGCATGCCCGTCCCGCCAGGGAAGGACACGTGATTGAGAAGCTGATTGAACTCAAGGGCAACGGCCTCGAAGCGGGTGTAATGTCCCTAGGTGCAGTATCAAAATATACTTGTCCCGAGTGTCATGGCGTCCTGGTACAGATCGAAGAAGGTTCTATTATCAGGTTTCGATGTCATACCGGACACGCCTTTTCGATGAAAACACTCATTGCTGAGGTTAACGAGGCCATTGATAACGGGCTCTGGGACACCTTGCGTGCGGTTGAAGAACGCATCGTCCTGCTCAAGCAAATGGCCGAGCTTGCAGACCGCGCAGGCTCGCACGATGAGGCTGCGCAGTGCCGCTATCAGGCAGACGAATCGGAGAAGCGGCTACAGCCGCTACGTGAGCTGGTACTGGACTCAGGCTTTTTCGGCCATGACCAGATGGGGTAAAGATAGCAAAACGACTCTGTATAGAGCTGGTCGCCTAAGAGCCACAGCCTGCTTAACGTTATGGGCAGCGATGTAGAACGTGCCAAACCATCTTTTGGTCAGTGTCAGCTTATGAGGCCTTCAAAATTTCCTTGATTTTGCTGGCAAGTGCTTCGATTGCAAAAGGCTTGGTAATAATTTCCATGTTGGGTGCAAGATAACCGCTCACATTGGAGCCTTCCGCATAGCCAGTCGCAAAGAGAACCTTCAGGTTCGCTCGGCTTAGACGGGCAAAGTCAGCAAGCTGACGTCCATTCATGCCTGGTAGCCCTACATCAGAAATCATCAGATCAATGCGCTGATCGCTTTCTAAAAGAGGGATAGCCTCTTGAGCATCTGCCGCTTGAAGCGCCCGATAGCCTAACTCATCTAGTACCTCTACGATGAGCGAGCGAACCACTGCCTCATCTTCAACGACCAGTACGATTTCACCACTTCCTAACGGTGCCACCCTGTTTTTCTCTGCTGGCAACGTATTTGCGTCACCTTTATGGCAAGGCATATACAGGTAAACACTGGTTCCATTTCCAGGCTCAGAGAGAATCTGAACAGACCCTTTGGCCTGTTTCAAATAGCCATACACCATGGACAACCCTAGCCCTGTCCCTTGACCGATAGGTTTGGTGGTGTAAAAGGGCTCGAAGACCTTAGCTAACACATCAGGCGCCATTCCCATACCGGTATCCGTTACCGTCAACTGTATGTATTGGCCCTCCTTGAGCTCAGCCCATCTGGCCTCCTGGTCACTCTCTACGTCGAAAGCGGCAGTCGAAATGGTGATAGTGCCGCCGTGCGGCATAGCATCCCGTGCATTAATCACAAGGTTAATCAGGGCGCTCTCGAGTTGATTGGCATCCATGCAGGCCAGAGGAAGACCTGCGCTTAGCGCTGTTACAACCTTGATATTTTCCCCAGTCGTACGGTTAAGCAGATCCTCTAACGAGGCTACCAGCTGGTTAACGTCAATCGCCTTAAGATCCAGTGTCTGACGCCGAGAAAAAGCCAGAAGGCGCTGAGTGAGCGCTGCCGCCCGTTGGGCCGAAGTTACGGCAGCGTTTATATAGCGCTCATCATCCTTCGAACTGCCGGCACTGTGGCGCCGTTGCATCAGCTCCAGGCTACCAATGATCCCTGTGAGCAGATTATTGAAGTCATGGGCAATACCGCCGGCGAGTTGCCCCACTGCTTCCATTTTTTGGGCCTGATGGAGTGTTTCTTCCACACGGGTACGCTCGGCTACCTCGGAGGCAACACGCGCTTCCAGTGTTTCATTGAGCTCACGCAAGGCGTTCTCAGCGTGCTTTCGAGCACTGATATCCACGCAAGTACCTGTTACATACGATGGATTGCCTGCGGCATCCCTGAAAACATTACCTTTACAGACCAGCCATCTTTCGTCCTGGTTACGCTGTAGCCGAAACTCAACTGTAAAATTGCTACCTTGCAGACATTGAGCAAAGGATCGGCGTACCTGCGCCTGGTCCTCTGGATGTACATAGCCGAGAAAGCGCTCTACAGCATTATGGGTAAGGGTATCCGGCAGTTTAAACAGCTGTTGCAGCGCGCTATCAAAGTAGAGCCTGTCTTCATCGATATACCAGTCAAAGATACCGGCTTCAGATGCCAGCAGGGCAGCACGAAAACGCTCATCAACAACCTTGAGGTTTGAATTGGAGCGTTGTTGTTCGACAACCTGCTCTGTCACATCTTCGGTCTGATGGATGATGTAGATGACCTCGCCCTTTTCATCCAGCACAGGCGTATTAAGCGGACTCCAGTAGCGTACTTCAAAGCCCCCACCCTGCGCTGCTGGCCGAGGAATATCATACTTGGTGATTGCCATGCGATCAGGCGCTCGGGTCTGTACCACACGCTCTAGCGAGGCGCGTAATACGCCTGCACCAAACTCTGTTCGCTCGTCCGGATTCTTTCCAAACACCTCGAATATCGATCGTCCTATGCAGTCCTCACGCCGCGTATTGGTTCCTCTAAGCCGCCCTTCGTTAGCAGCCAGCATGATGAATTCCGGACCTGTAGACAGGACCAGTACAAGGTGCGGAAGCGCTTCGAATAATGTCTGAAAATTTAGCTCTTGTTTCATCAAGACTCGCACTTGTGTCAGAGATGAGCCAAGTAATGCGCCTGGATTTAGGCATTGCATTAATCAACCCGGTTTACTTGGCTGACCTTTAGAACGTTGCTTGTCAGGCCTTTAACTATCGATAGGGAAATCAGCGGTCAGTTCATTCATGCCGATAGCCGCACGAAGAAGCAGACAGGACTAAGGAAGACATGACATCGGCACCTCTTGATGACGGGAGGAGCACCAGGTCTATCGCCACCTGCAAACGTTCCGTTGATAAAGAGCTTGGCATCCAGGATCTCGCCTGTATTGAAATCTCGCTCCTTGCCTTTAAAGAATCGGCTCTCATGGGTCTTAACAAACCTGATTCCGCTGCATCTGCCCCTGTAGGAGCCATTTGGGTTGAAGCCGATGGAGTCGTCCATTGCTATCTTTGTGAACGATTAAGTCCTAGTTATTAGAGAAGAGCAATAGACTTAAGAACAGTTTATTTACCAGCGTAACGGTAAAGATAGCTTAGCCGTTTCTACTACTTAAGTAGATCGATCCTTTAGCTGTAAATAGGTCGGCGTTCCCATAGGGTATACCTTAATGCCTACACCGGAAAAAACCATTATACATAGGACGTTAGTATCAAGCATTGAGGAAACAGACGTCTAACAAACAAACTATGTTTGACTTGTTCTTATAGCCGGTGTGTACAAGTTACAAAGCTGATGCCACATGAGTGGCATCAGCTTATCGTGTTACTGCTGAATAACGGAAGCAGTATTACCTGTGCCGTTTTGCATTACAGTAGCTACGTTATCTGCTCTAAAAGAAGCAATAGACCAACGCTGGGAAACTGCAGCTTCATTGGAAAAACCGATTTGGGCAATACTAGCTTGGCTGTTCCAGGCCAGCTCTTCTTGGTGTATCCGCCCTAAATTGCCGCCACCCTCCTGAACAATACCCGCACTTGAGGCATCACCAGACTGAGCTATATCTACTACGTTGTCATCTCCAATAGAATGACCACTAGCCCTAACAGCACGAGCCCCTTGGTAAATACTCAGCTCGTTATTGTTGCCCTGCTGGGCAAAGCTTGTACTGCTTGATCCACTACCATGATAGATGGTCGCTGTGTTGGCATTGCCTTCTTGCGACAGTGATGTAAATCCAGCCGCATCTCGGCTAGTGCCTCCCTGGTTAACAGTGGCAGCATTTTGATCGCCGTCCTGAGAGACATAGACCGACCCTGGCATGTAACCGCCGCCCTGGTTAACAACAAGTACATTGTCGTCGCCAGTTTGAAAGAGCTGGGCATCTACTGCTGAGCCCTGCTGAACAGTCAGCTGGTTATTGTTACCAACCGTACGCGCTTCCAGGTTACCGCCTGTAAGAGCATCGCGTTGCTCAATGTTATAGATGTTGTTATTACCTTCCTGATATAGCGTGGCGTGATGATAACTGTCCTGGCTCAACGTTAATGTATTCGCTTCGCCGAGCTGCGTAACAGTAGCGCTTTGATCGTCGTACTCCCCACCCTGTTGATAGACAGAGGCCGTATTACCGCTACCGGTCTGGCTGAGGTCTATGGAATTGTTAAACCCTTGCTGAATGGTCTCGGCAACGTTTGCGTTACCGTCCTGAAGGACAGCTGATCGGTTATTGTCGCCCGTCTGATTCTGAGTAGCTTTATTGTTCTCACCACGCTGATCGAGTGTTACCTCGTTGTTGTTCCCATCCTGTAGTTGCGTAGCACTGTTATTAGCTGCGACTGCAGTACTACCTAGTGAAACCAGAACGATAAAAGCGAGAGGTTTGAGCTTGAACATGACAACTTTCCTTGTGAGGCCATAGGGAGTCAGCTAAGTACGAGACAAAGCTAGAAAGCTATAGACCACTTATTAAAAAAGCGCCAAGTCGTGGTGCGCTGGTAATCCCTTATGCGTTGCTCATACATAATGACCTATACAGCCTTGACTCAAGGGCTCCTTCACTTCCATCGCGGCCAAAGACTATAACGGCAGAATCTAAGTTCTAAGTATAGTCGCTGGGTATACCCTAATGACCCTATAAAAAATCATTGCCAACGATTCAAGGTAGGCTCTTAGAAAATAGAGGAACTGATAAAGATCTATGGCTGAGCCGATAGTGGCGGCTCATACATGCTGTAAAACTGATGCCACTTATGTGGCATCAGCTTAGATGCGTTACCGTTGAGTAATAGAGACTATGTTGCCCATACCCGCTTGCGTAACAACAGTCGTATTTCCCTGGCCGCCTGGGTTGTATTCCTGAGTTTGACTGATGCTAACTCTGTTATCCTCACCGTTTTGTCTGACCGTGGCGGAATGACCTGCTGGGTCAAATGTAAAATGGTCGCTTTGTAACAGAGTAATCTCGTTAGCGCTGCCAAACTGGTTAACATCGGCATAATTATTACTGTCAGCCTGATCGATAGAGAGCAGGTTGCTGTCACCTTCCTGAGCATATGCAACGGTTGAGCCTTCGCCACGGTGATCTATATCGACAGCGTTGTTATTACCGACGGAACGCCCATAAAGCTGGCCACCTATCCCTTGCGAAACAACTGCATTATTGCCGTTGCCTTGCTGACTGAGGTTTGCGGAGTTAAGACCTCCCTGGCTAACTGAAGCCGAGTTAGCATCGCCCTCTTGATAAAGGGCGACACTGTTCTGCCCGTAACGGCCTCCACCATTATTTACATCAGCCAAGTTATTGTTGCCATTTTGACTGATAGTGGAATCTGCTCCACCCGCTCCCCCAAAGCTCTGCCCCAGAGTTATCTGGTTGCCGTCGCCCGTCTGCTCTACCTGCGCGGTTACGTAGTCGGTCTGAGAAACCGTCAACTGATTATTATTACCCGTTGTAGTAGCAGTCAGAATATTGCCGCCATATACGCTTCCCTGATGAATATCATAGGTATTGTTGTTTCCTTCCTGATATAGCGTAGCGTTATTAGTGTAAAAACTCCCTTGCTGCTCAAGCTTTACAGCATTGCTGTCCCCTAATTGAGCTACTGATGCAGTGTGGCCTGCTTGCGGCTCGATATAATCGGGATGCTGATAGATAGAGGCAAAATTCCCATTACCGCTTTGATTAACATTGACCTCACTGCCATAGCCCTCCTGAAGAGTTTCTACGGAATTATTGTTCCCGCTCTGCACAACGGCAGACCGATGCGCATCACCCGTCTGGGTCTGTGTTGCCGTATTGCCTTCCCCGCTCTGTTCGAGCGTGACTTCATTATTATTTCCATTCTGTGTCTGGGTTGCGGTGTGGCTAGCAGCCAGTGTGGTACCCGAGATAGCGAAAAGGACAGCTAGTGCCAGAGGCTTTAGCATAAACATGAGGTACTTTCCTTGTGAGACCAAAGATTTCGATTCGCTAAGTCGAAAGACGAAGCTAGAAATCTATAGACCAGCCTTATAAGGTCAGCAAATGGATGAATACCCATTCGACTAACGGGCGGTAGTGCATGGTCATTACGTGTAGTCGCTGAGGCATACCCCAGCGACTACAGATCTTTAACTGGCTAGCATCCGTTATTGGTTGATTGGACTAGCTAGATTACGATTACTCGCCTTAGGTGATGTAACGTCATCCTCTTCCTGGGCCCAGCTGAGACAAAACTCATGCAAATTGCCAACATACCTTTTGGAACAACTGACTGGTCTACGGTTGAGCCGACAACCCATCCTGGCGAAACCGGCTCGGCTTACTGGCGTACCCAAACCTATGGTTCCATCCGAGTACGAATGGTTGAGTATAGTGCTGGCTACCTAGCAGACCATTGGTGCTCGAAAGGTCACATACTGTTTTGTCTTGAAGGTGAACTACAGACTGAGCTTGACGATGGTCGTCAATTCACTCTTAAGCCAGGCATGAGCTATCAGGTCGCAGATAATGCTGAGGCACACCGCTCTTACACGGCTAGCGGAGCAAAGCTCTTCGTGGTCGACTGATGAATGCTCATAAGATGTAACGAAGCCAGGACGATAGCTATTTATCATTAGGGTGTACCCGAACAATAACAGCTGCTGGCTATCGTTCAGGTGTAGCAATAAATGGCAGACTGACTTAACGACTACATCGCTTATTTGCAACACCTAACCACTACACTTGATATGCTAAGCAATTACCTATTCCTGCCTTGGAGCTAGCGCTAATAATCTAGCCGTCAATCGCTCTCAAAAATTGCACCTGCTGTCCTTCACGACTAATTGAGATGGTGCATCGCAGCCTTTTACATCATGCTTTTCGTACAGATAGCAAAAACTGCCAGAGCATCTAGTACTCAATAATTAAGATGTGAATACCAATCTGTATAACCAGTACCAGAACAATAAGAAGTGACCATTAAAAGGCACTTTAAGTATTGATAGCGATAAAGACATAACTGAAGCTGTAAGCTATCGACAGAACGGATGACGCATTTAATATCCCCTCAAGTAATGGTCTGGAAATGACAGGTCTCCATAGCTGCCTGCAAGCAAGAAGCCTTTGTGAAAGGCCTCTTGCTATACACCCTATTACTTAAGCCAATCCAGGTTGACGGCATTAGCCATTGCAAGGAAGCCAGTCTCGTTGGGGTGAATATGGTCGCCCGAGTCGAACAAGGGGTTCAATCGGGTCGGTCTTTTTGGGTCACGCATGGTTTTGTCAAAATCGATAACCGCATCATAGGCCCCGCTTTCACGAATCCACTTGTTTACTTCCTGACGCTTGGCCTCGCCCTGCCGGGTGTAATAGCTGCCCCCTTCATACGGTAGAAGCGTGGCACCAATTACCTTTAGACCATGGGTTTTCGCACGGGCAATCAGCTGCTTGTAACCTGCAATGAGCTGCTTGGCGCTTACCTTTTCCCGAGAACCGGGCAAATCCGAATAGCCAATGTCGTTGATGCCTTCGAGTAATATCAGATGCGTAACGCCAGGCTGCGCGATGACATCTCGATCGAAGCGTGATAGTGCGCTTGGCCCCACCTGCTCGTGCAGGATGCGGTTGCCGCTAATGCCGAGATTAAGAACACCCTTGGTATTGATATCGGACCGGTTCAGCAGGCGGCGAGCCAGATAGTCAGTCCAACGGTTGTTTGTATCTACCGCGGCATTGAGACCATCTGTAATCGAGTCGCCAAATGCGACAACAGCTGTGGTGTCCTTATGGGTCAGAATATCCACACCCGTTAGGAAGTACCATGAAGTGCTGGTCGACTTTGTTTGTAACGCGCGCGCTTTCGTATGGTTGCCGGAGGTAGAAATATAGTTGGTCTGCTTGCCCAACGTATGTACGGTTTTAGTTTCGGTCTGCTCTGGTAGATAAAGGCTGATAGCCAGATCGGCTTGTGAAGAGAACCGCATGTCTACAGGATCGCTGTACATCACCGCTCCAGGCGGGATTGTCGTCGAGGATATTCCTCCAAACGTCAAGGGCCGATCTGTATCGGGGTTGATGGTGTTCTTACCAGCACTCAATGCAACCCGGGCCTCGCCAATCACCAGCGGAGTTTTCCCCAAGGCATTGGATAAGCGAACTCGAAACTTATAGCCTCCAATAGAGGTATGAACGATCTGGCGTATCGTCTGATTGTTCACCCTGACAACAGTCTCTTTCGAGCCGGCAGAAGCACCGTTGGCTTGCGGAGCCGCGGCCCAGCTTCCAACCCAATGAGGACTTTGCGGCTGAGCCGCCAGCGAATAATTACCCGCCATCAAAAGCGCTGCCGCCAGGGTGGACATTGACCACCGTTTTAGGGATTTCCTGTGAGCGGCTGCAAAAATATTAGCGTTATTTTTAGTATGGAATTCAACCACGTTTCGTTTCCTGCTTTTCTATAAACCCGACCAACGCTAGACGCTAAACCCGCTCCTGTCCAAAAACGCGGCTGCGCTTGTTCAATAAAGTAGTGCTATTTCAATAAATTAGCGTCGGTTTACCTGAAGCAGGCAGCTCATGCGGCATAAATAATTAATCCGCTGAGGTACAGGGGTAATCTTGGCGGTGGCAGAAAACAAACATGCGCATAAAGCAATCAGGCAGATACTGCTATATTACCTTTTTTAGCAACATTCTAACATCAATATACATTTATACCTTTGTGTTCTCCTTTAACTTAGTGCTGAGACAAGGACTTATGCAGTAGGACAAATAGGATACTGCTTTAAGGAATACCTTAGTGGAGCGACACCTGATTTAAGGCATTGCTCAAACAGGTCCACTCACGCCAGCAAAACACGCTAAATCGTGCATAAATTCTGACTTAATAATTATTTATTGCATGTTTATGCATCTTTATGCATGATTGATAGATCAACTGAGTACACGATCATGCCTATTCTTAAAGATATTCTTCCTCATGAACGTCAGTCCGTGATTCTCCAGCGCCTGGATTCTCAAGGGCGGGTCATCGCAGCGGATCTGGCAAAAGAAATGAGCGTTTCTGAAGACTCGATTCGCAGAGATCTTCGCGAACTGGCTCAGAGAGGACTATGCCGTCGAGTATATGGGGGCGCTTTGTCTGTTGCCCCTGACCCCGGCCCGTTAAATAAACGTATTCAAAACAGCACACCTATCCTCTCGGTGCTGGCCGAAGCAGCGGCAGCATTGGTCGGTCCAGGCCAGACGATTTTTCTGGATGCAGGCTCAACCAACCGGGCAATTGCATTGGCCCTTCCTTCACAGGCCAACCTCACAGTCATCACCAACGCGCCCGCTATTGGCGAAGCACTACTGAGCAAGCCTGGGGTAGAGACGATCCTGATTGGGGGCCGCCTCGACTCAAAAGCTGGTGGCAGTCTGGGGGCAAAAGCACTAAGGGAAATCCAGGCTATTCACGCAGACATTTATTTCATGGGGGCCTGCGCGCTCAGCTTTGAAACGGGCGTGACGGCATTCAACTTCGAGGAAGCGGAGCTCAAGCGCGCCCTGGTGAACGCGGCCAACGCCACGGTTATTACCCTGTCTGCCGATAAATTCGACACCCTGGCGCCCTATCAGGTGATCCCCAGCGAGGCGATCGATCATTTGGTGATTGAAACAAACAACCAGGTCGAGCCGCGCCTGAAGGCATTTCGAAAATCAGGCTGCTCGGTACAGACCGTACACATTCAGGAGGCGCTATGAAGATTGCACACGTTGCCCTATGGACACTTGATCTTGAGCGGGCCGCCGATTTCTGGCATCAGACGTTTAGCGCCCGCATCGGTCAGCCTTACCACAGCCAGACCAACAAAGGCTTCATTTCTCGCTTCGTCACTCTAGAGGACGGACCGACTATCGAACTGATGACGCATCCGAGACTGAACCAAGCCACCATCTCTTCAGACACACCTGTAACAGGCTGGGCCCATATCGCCATATCGCTGGGATCGGAAGACGCCGTCAGGAAACTTGCTGAGCATATGGACGGCGAACAGGCGCTAGTATCCGCGCCACGCTGGACGGGCGATGGCTTCTTCGAAGCGGTAATCCGGGATCCCGATGGCAATCTAATCGAAATAACGGCCTGATCGTTTGATCTTCTTGGCCGCGCTGCTGAATATCAACAATACCGCTAGCTTGTGGCTTACGCATTCGGCCTCGTTTCTTCAGACAGCGAGGCCGATTTTCAGAGGCCCTCTCAAGAACCTAAGCACCTCAGATATCTCACACCGGTAGCCTCGATGCTTTACACAGTGGCACGTATCAACTAACAACCATCCTTTGAAAAGCAAAAATAAAAATAGTTAAGCCTTGGCGCGCAAACCATATTCCTGCCAGGGTCAGTCGGAGTATGATCCGCGCCCCGACCTGTTAATGGAACTAACATGCGCCTCAAAGGGATATTACTCAGCGCGATTCTGTGCCTGCTTGCCGCCTGCGACGCCTCTCAGGATGCGCCAACGGGATCTACATCCAAGACCGCGCCTGAATCATCCGGATCGCCTGCATCTGCGACTATTGATGCTAAAACAGCCGAATCGGCACCGGTATCAAAAACTCAGGACATTGCCCAGACAGCCGAGCGATACGCTGGCCGAGCATTGACTGTGGTTGACGCCTCTGAGATTCAGCTGGACGGTGCCAGCACATTGTCGGCTACGTTTTCAGTCCCCTTGCAACGCGAACAGGCATTTCATCAGTACCTTCATCTGGCAGAGAAGACCGCCGGCCCGGTTGATGGCGCCTGGGAACTGTCGGATAACCAGATGGAGCTTCGGCTGCGCCATTTGCAGCCCAAGCGTGAGCTTACTCTGACCATTGATGCGGGCCTAAAAGCCATCAATGGCAACGCGCTGAATGCCCCTTACACCACCTCACTCAACACGCGAAACATTACCCCAAGCGTTGGCTTCGCCAGTCGTGGCTCACTCCTGCCAACACGACTGGCCGAGGGGCTTCCGGTCATTGCCCTGAACGTCGATAAAATCAATGTCGACTTTTTTCGCATCAAGCCCGATGCGCTGCCAGCCTTCCTTGCTAGGTGGGGTAATCGAGCCACAATGGGGTATTGGGAGTCGAGCGAAATACTGCCAATGGCAGAGCTGGTTTATACCGGCCGATTCAACCTGTCACCCAAGTTGAATACCCGGGAAACCGTACTGCTGCCCCTGACTGGGATAGAGCCCCTCAAAGAAAGCGGCGTTTATTTGGCCGTGATGCAACAGGCCGGCAAATACGACTATCAACAGTCGACTACGCTGCTGACGTTGAGCGATATCGGCTTGTCGGCCCATCGCTATCGGGATCGGATCGATGTCTTTACTCAAGCTCTAAATGGCGGACAGCCACTGGGCAAGATTGCCATTCGGGTACTGGATAAAGACAGTGCAGTTCTGGCTGAAACCCAGACCGATGCCCAAGGGCATGCGCAGCTTACCGTCAACGGTAACGCACGCGTGCTGCTGGCTCAGCATGATGGGCAAACCAGCCTACTGCGACTGGATAACCCCGCATTGGATCTGGCTGAATACAAGATCGATGGCCCAAGACAACAACCGCAGCAGTTCTTTGTATTTGGCCCTCGTGACCTGTATCGACCCGGTGAGACCGTGTTGCTGAATGCCCTATTGCGCGACGGAGACGGACATGCGCTGCCACCACACCCGGTCCCGGTCGAGGTTCGTCGGCCGGATAACCAGACGAGCCGTCGCTTCGTCTGGAAGCCTGATGCAAATGGTCTTTACCAATATGAACTGCAACTGGGCGAAGAAGCGCCCACCGGCCGCTGGCAACTGGTCATGCAGGTAGACGGGGCTACGCCTCAACTGTATGAGTTTTCCGTCGAAGATTTCCTTCCAGAGCGCATGGCGCTTGAGCTCAAGGGTGAAGACGCGCCGCTGGCTCCCGATGAACCATTTGAAGTCAACGTGACCGGCCGCTACCTGTACGGAGCACCCGCGAATGGCAATACCCTCTCCAGCCAGCTGTATGTCAGACCACTTCGCGAAGCCGCGGCAACCCTGCCGGGTTATCAATTCGGCTCCATTACCGAGGCCGACCTCAGCCAGGACCTTGACCTGGATGACCTGACGCTGGATACCAAAGGACGCGGACTTCTTTCCCAGGATACCCGTTGGAGCGAAGCGCGCTCGCCCCTGCAGTTGATTTTGCAGTCCAGCCTGCAGGAGTCAGGCGGCAGACCGGTGACACGTCGTCTTGTCCAACCGGTCTGGCCCGCTCAACACCTTCCCGGAATTCGCCCTCTATTCAATGACGGCGAGGTCGATGCAGATAGCCAGGCGGGCTTTGAGATCGTTATGGCCAACGCGCAGGGTAAGAAACTACAGGCCAGCCAGCTACGGGTCCGTTTGGTCCGTGAACGAAGGGACTATTACTGGGGTTTTTCTGATGATGAAGGCTGGAGTAGTCGTTACAACGAAAAAGCCATCACCATGTCTGAAGAGACGATCGATATTGCGGCAAACGGTTCAGCGAAGGTCAGTTTTCCTGTGGAATGGGGTCCTTACCGGGTTGAAGTGGAAGACTCCGAGACCGGCCTGATAAGCAGTGTTCGGTTCTGGGCAGGCTATCGGTGGCAGGACAACACCGACAACGGAAGCGTACGGCCTGACCAGGTCAAGCTTTCGCTCGACCGTCCAGCCTACCCCGCGGGCGATCAGGCTCGCATCACTGTCACGCCTCCTACAGCAGGCAATGGTTATCTGCTCGTGGAGTCCGCCGAGGGTCCGCTCTGGTGGCAGCCTATCGAAGTGCCGGAAGGCGGCAAGACGTTTGATGTGCCCGTCGCCAAGGACTGGTCTCGTCATGATCTGTATGTCACGGCGCTGGTTATACGCCCAGGTGAAGCCAAGACAGGCGTTACCCCCAAGCGTGCGGTAGGCTTACTGCATCTTCCGCTGGACCGTGAGGCCCGTCGCCTGAACCTGACGGTAAACACCCCTGCACGCATGGAGCCAGGCCAGCCGCTAAAGGTCCGCCTGCAGGCACGCAACGCCGATGGGTCGATTCCTCAACAGGCGCACGTTCTGGTGTCGGCTGTCGATACCGGTGTTTTGAGCATCACTCGATATACCACACCGGACCCCTTCTCGGCCTTCTTTGGCCGTAAGGCCTACACGGCCGATCAGTTCGATGTGTATGGCCAGCTGATCGAGGCAGGCCGTGGCCGCCTGGCAGCCCTGGCTTTTGGTGGTGACGCTGACCTGTCGGCCGGGGGCAAGCGGCCCCCTACCAAGGTAAAAATTCTTTCTGAGCAAAGTCAGGCAGTAACCTTCGATGCAGAGGGTAATGCCGAGGTAAGCCTGCCGGTTGAAGATTTCAACGGTGAGCTGCGCGTCATGGCTCAGGTCTGGACAGAAGACCGGTTCGGGGCGGGTGAAAGCAAGGTTACTGTTGCGGCACCTCTGGTAGCTGAGTTGGCTGCACCTCGCTTTCTTGCAAGCGGCGACGAAACGACATTGGCTCTGGACGTGACAAACCTTTCCGGACGCGCTCAGCAGCTAGTAGTCAAAACCGAGGTTTCAGGACGTCTGGCGCTGCAGGAAACCGTTGATAAGCCCCTTGCCCTGAAAGAAGGACAACGCGTAACACTCAAGGTACCGGTAAAAGCGCTTGGGGGTTACGGGACAGGCAAGGTTACCGTTCGGATCACGGGATTGGTGATGCCAGAGGGTAGCTCATCGCTGTCCCGCGACTGGACGCTAGGTGTTCGCCCGGCCTATCCGGCACGCCGTGACCAATTCTCTGTCGCGCTGGACGCCAGCACACCCTCCTGGAGCTTACCGGCATCGGTACTCGAAGCCTATGCTCCGGAAACTCGGGAAGCGATGCTGGCAGTATCAAGCCAGCCGCCGCTTAATCTGGCCGAGCATATCAAGGCACTTGAGGCCTACCCATACGGCTGTCTCGAACAGACCACCAGTGGGCTTTACCCCTCCCTTTATGCGGACGCCGAGTCACTCAAGCGCCTCGGCATTCGGGGTGAGCAGGAGAGCGATCGCCGCCGCAAGATCGAGGTGGGAATCGATCGGTTGCTGGGAATGCAGCGATACTCGGGCGGCTTCGGTCTCTGGAGCGCGGAGAGCTCAGAAGAGTACTGGCTGACAGCGTATGTCACTGACTTCCTGCTACGGGCCCGGGAGCGAGGCTTTGCTGTACCCGCCGAGTCTCTGAACAAGGCAACACAACGGTTGCTGCGCTATCTGCAAGATCCTAATCAGATCGATGTAGGGTATAGCGAAAACGCCACACATGACCGCTTTGCCGTTCAGGCCTATGCGGCTTATGTACTGGCACGCAGCAAACAGGCACCGCTTGGCGCACTGCGTAGCCTGTTTGATCGCCGTGAGGCTGCAGCGTCCGGCCTGCCCTTGGTCCATCTTGCCATTGCCCTGCAGCGCATGGGTGATAATGACCGGGCAATGCAAGCGCTGACGGCCGGACTTGCACAGGTTCGTGCCTCAAAGGCCTGGTTCCATGACTACGGTAGCGTCTTGCGTGACGAGGCGCAGATTCTGGCACTGCTCGAAGAAAATGACTTGGCGGAAAACCAACGTACCCAGCGCCTATTCGCGCTGGCGGAGGAATTGTCCACTCATCGGTGGTTGTCGACGCAAGAGCGAAACTGGCTATATCTCGCGGGTCGTTCGATCATGAGTAAACCGGCCCAGCCCTGGAAGGTCGAATTAACTCTCGCAGGAGTCCCGCGCGAACTGGCCGATAACCGCGACGTGACGCAGCACATCGATGGTGCCGAACTCAATACACCGCTTTCGGTACGCAACACGGGTGATGCGGTGGTGTACCAACAAATGACTGTGACCGGTTATGGGATGCAGGCACCAGCACCTACCAGCGAAAACCTGAGCATCGAGCGCAGCTATCTAGGGATGGATGGCCGTCCGGTCAATCTGTCCCAACTTCATAGCGGCGAACTTGTGCTTGTGCATCTTGCCGTACGGGCTCATCAGCGTGTACCCGATGCGCTGGTGGTCGATCTGCTACCGGCAGGACTTGAGCTGGAAAACCAGAACTTGGCACAAAGCGCAGCCAGCCTGGAGGATGCCGGCAGCAACGTTCGTGAATGGGTAAAGGCGATGCAGAACGGTACGCTCAAGCATCAGGAGTACCGGGATGATCGTTATGTTGCCGCCGTAGATGTCAACGGCTATGGCACTACGCATCTGGTATACCTGGCGCGGGCGGTTACACCAGGACGCTACCTCGTGCCGCCACCCCAGGTGGAGTCCATGTATCGCCCTGCCTGGCAAGCGCTGGGTGCTACCCCTGATCAACTAGTTGTTCTGCCGCGTTAAGCGGCAGACCTCCCGAGTTGTGTAGCCATGAAAAAAGGCCTGCACGCCGCAAAATACTGGTCTCGTCTCGCGCTGAGCCTTTTTTCAGTGCTTGCTGCAATGTTATGGCTGGCTGACCAGCTTTGGCCGCTACCTGTACCTGACGATGGGCTTGCCCATGTCATTCTGGCCGAAGACGGCGAGCCGCTCTACCGGTTCGCTGATGGGCAAGGTATCTGGCGCTATCCCGCTACGCCAGATACCGTTTCGCCCTACTACCTCGACGCGTTACTGGCGTATGAAGACCGTTGGTTCTATCAGCACCCCGGTATCAATCCGGCTGCGCTCGCACGTGCCGCCTGGCTGAACCTCTCAAGTGGGCGGGTCGTCTCGGGGGGTAGTACGCTATCGATGCAGGTTGCCCGCTTGCTGGAACCACATTCGCGGACTTTCGCCGGAAAACTTCGCCAGCTGTTTCGGACCGCTCAGCTTGAGTGCCACCTGTCCAAACAGGAAATCCTCACGCTGTACCTCAACCGTGCACCCTTCGGCGGCACATTGGAAGGGGTCGCCGCCGCCAGCTGGACCTATCTTGGCAAGTCACCTGTCAACCTTACACGTGCCGAAGCAGCACTACTTGCGGTATTGCCACAAGCGCCAAGTCGTTTGAGGCCGGATCGCTTTCCCGAACGAGCACAGGCGGCGCGAGACAAAGTGCTCGCTCGACTGGACAGCGAAGGGGTATGGCCTGCCAAAGCGGTAAAAGAGGCGATGGAAGAACCTGTGTGGCTGGCGCCCCGGCAATCGCCTGACCAGGCACCGCTGCTGGCTCGTCGGCTGAATACGCCAGGAGAGTCGCCAGCGATCCACACGACCATCGACATTGCCTTGCAACGACGCCTCGAATCGCTGCTCCTTGATTGGCGGGCCCGTCTACCGGAGCGTACTTCAGCTGCAATTATTGTGGTTGATACCGGGAGCATGGCGGTAAAGGCATACCTGGGCTCTGTCGATATCACGGATGATCGTCGGTTTGGCCATGTCGACATGGTGTCAGCCATACGATCACCCGGCTCCACGCTCAAGCCCTTCCTGTATGCCCAGGCACTGGACGCAGGTCTGATTCACTCGGAATCCTTGCTGCAAGATGTCCCTCGACGCTTTGGCGATTACCGGCCCGGGAACTTCTCTTCAGGCTTCAGTGGCCCTGTCGCTGCAAGCGAGGCGTTACATCGGTCGCTCAATCTCCCTGCGGTGCAATTGCTCGAGGCCTATGGCTCCAAGCGGTTTTCCGGTGAACTGCGTAGTGCAGGCGTCCCGCTCTTTTATCCTCGAGGCGCTGAGCCCAATCTGTCATTGATACTGGGCGGTGTCGGCGCACGACTGGAAGATCTGGCCAGTGGTTATAGCGCCTTCGCGCGCGAGGGAAAGGTAGCCCGCCTGCGGTTTCGTCCAGAAGAGCCTGTGATGGAAAGACGGTTGATGTCGCCCGGTGCTGCCTGGATCGTTCGGCGTATGCTGGCCGACCGCTCAGATCCCCTCCTGGATGAAGCCCAACTGCCTCCAGCGCTGGCTTACAAGACGGGAACCAGCTATGGTTTTCGGGATGCGTGGTCGATCGGCATTACGCCAGGTTATGTGATTGGCGTCTGGATCGGTCGCCCTGACGGCACACCGGTAGCAGGTCAGTTTGGCCTTGCTTCAGCCGCCCCGCTGCTCTTTCAGGTCAACGATATATTGCTCAATCGGGATACTCAGCGAGGACGTCTCTCCCCCATACAGACCAGACCAGCAAGCGTCGGGGTGGAATCCATCTGTTGGCCTGGGGGACAACCGCTTCCGGCCGATGATGAAAACTGTCGAGTCCGACGTTGGGCTTTCACGCTGGACAAACAGACGCCTCCCACAATGCAAGCTCCTGACCAGCCCTTGGGCCAAGGCCTGGATGAGACCTATTGGGTCAACGAGGCAGGCAAGCAGGTGGCACCATCATGTTCTGGCGCACGTCCGGTACGTTTCCTGGCTTGGCCTGCGTCCCTCGAACCTTGGCTGGCCGCGCGTGAGCGGCGCATGTCCCGTCTGCCATCAGTCGATTCGAACTGTGCGCCTACCCTTGGCACTGCAGCCAGTCCGTTACAGATTACCGGGCTACGTGATGGTGCACGATTACAAGCGCCTGCCGGACAATCCGAGCCCGTTTCCATCACCGTAACCGCGCAGGGTGGTGAAGGTTCACGCTGGTGGTTCGTCAATGGCGAACCGGTGGCAGAGCAATCGGAACAATTGAGTTACACGTTTCCCAGGCCAGGAGCTTACGAGATCAGCGTACTGGATGATTCCGGGCAGACCGAGCAAGTGAATGTAACTGTAGTGCGGTAGCGGCTTTATGTCTTATGCATTAAGCCCCTCATGCATGAAAGCGTTTACGGTATTCGGCTGGAGTAATGCCCACGTGTTTCATGAAGGCTCGGCGCAACGTATCGGTGCTGGCAAAGCCGACCTTGGTAGCGACTTGTTTGGGCACATCGCCCTGCTCTTCCAAAAGCAAACGAGCGGCGCTTATGCGCGCACGCTCTACCCATACCGCAGGCGTTTCACCGATTTCAGCTGAAAACAATCGCGCAAAATGTCGGGAACTCATACCTGCATGAGCCGCTAACGCGTCGACTGACAACGGTGACGACAGGTTTGCCATGGCCCACCGTTGTGTTTCCTGCAGAACAGACCGACCGCCAACACTGGACTGTCCATGCCGGCTGAACTGGAGCTGCCCTCCGGGTCGCTTGAAATACATAACCAGCTGAGAAGCGACCTGTCTTGCAATGTTCCGGCCCAAGTCTTCTTCTACCAGTGCCAGGGCAAGATCGAGACCTGCCGTCACCCCTGCTGATGTTCTCAATTTACCGTCTCGAATATACATAGCATCCTCTTCGACCTGGACGCTGGGATATGCCTGTGCCAGCGCGGGTGCGCAAGCCCAATGAGTAGTGACACGACGCCCATCGAGCAAGCCACTGTGAGCCAAAACAAATGCACCTGTACAGACAGAACCAAAGCGCCGCGCACGCTTTGCTGCACCGCGTATCCACGCCTGAGTGATCGGGTCTGGTTTGAGGTTGGAGATGTGCGGCGCCCCTGCGACAAGAACAGTGTCATAGCGCTCCGGCTGTTCATTGACAACGCCGTCTGCGTACAGACGTGCACCTGACGAACTTTGGACGGGACCTGACTCAAGCCCAATTACTCTGCACAGGTAAGAGGGGGTACCTGAATCAAGGTTAGCCTGTGCGAAAACGTCCAGAGGACCTGCTACATCGAGCAGCTGCACACCGGGAAGTGCCAGGATGGCGACAAGTCTGGTCATTGAAATCCTCTACACGTCTGTCTCAGACGGATAATGGCAGGATTTAACGCAATACTGCAATTGAGGACATGCCGACAACGGGTGAAACTTTGTTTTCCACCCTTTGCCGGAGAGTTTGCATGAGTATTAATATTGATGGCGTTAACATCCCTGATACTGCATTGACTCGGGAAATTACTGAGATTGTTCGAGATACCGCATCTCCCCTCCTCTTTCACCATTCCAGCCGGGTCTATTACTTCGCGGCGCTGGCCGGGCAAAAGCGCGGCTTAACATACGATGCGGAGCTTTTGTATTGCGGCTGCATGTTCCATGACATGGGCCTGACGCATCAGCACAGCAGCGCCTGCGAGCGCTTTGAGGTAGACGGTGCCAACGCGGCCAGGACATTTCTGGCAAGCCACGGGATAAACCAACAGGATATCGATACCGTCTGGGCCTCGATTGCACTGCATACCACGCCGGGCATTCCCCAGCACATGCATCCGCTGATTGCCCTGGTCACGGCAGGCGTAGAGATGGACGTGCTAGGGCTAACCTACCCGGAATACAGCGATGAGCAACGACAAGCAATCGTCAATGCCCATCCTCGAGGCAATCGTTTCAAGGAAGAGATTATTCAGGCCTTTTACGAGGGAATAAAACACAAACCTCAGACTACGTTCGGCAATGTCAAGGCAGATGTTATCGCTGACAAAGACCCTCAATTCGCTCCCCTGAATTTCTGCAGCGTCATTCGAAACTCTCAATGGGCCAGTTAGTGTGACGCCTGGAGATGAAACCAGCCAGGCTGGTTTCATCTCGGTCTGATCGATTGAGTCCTCAACAGCCTTTTCTGAAATCCATACCTATAACCCTCATGTTCACGCGGCCACCAACTAGGCGCATGAGCACGTCGGCAGGAATGCCACACGGCTTCTTCCGCTCAGCTTTTGAAGGATTTTATCCGTACCACATCGCTTTTGGGGACGATGAAATCCCTTCTACTGCAAAGTCTTTACGTTACGCCGCTTGATTTTGAGATGTATAAAAGACAGGCTAAATAGCAGGTCTAAACAGCCATTTTGATCACTCGGCGGGCATTTGCCCCTGCAATTCCTTCTCCTCTAGGGCTAAACGCTAACGTATGATGGGTAAGCAGTCTTGTCTCGTGGGAGGCGGTCAGGCAGGTGAACGATTACGGGCCGTTGATTGGCAGAACACTCCATTAGGCCCTGTCGAAGGTTGGCCCCTGTCGCTTCAGGCAGCCATCAGAATAGTACTCAGCTCCGACTTTCCCATGATGGTGCACTGGGGTCCGGATCTGATTACCTTTTACAACGATGCCTACGCTCCAAGTCTGGGTAACAAGCACCCTGGAAATCTTGGAAGACCCGCCAAGGAATGGTGGTTTGAGATGTGGGATCAGCTGACTCCGATTTTTGATCATGTCCTCTCGGGGAAGGCTTATTTTGTAGAGGATGCCCGATACACACCCAATCGCAACGGGGTACAGCAGGAAGCATTCTTCACGCACTGCCATAGCCCGTTATGGGATGACGATGGTCATGTCGCAGGTATTTTTCTGGTTGTGACGGAAACGACGGGCCGTATCGTGGCCGAGCGCAAGCTGCTTCAGGCCAATGCCGATTTGGAGCGGCAAGTGCTGGCTGCAAAATCCAGCGAGGCGCGCCTGAGCGCCTTTGTCAGTGCATCGTCCGAGGGGCTGTATTCCATGAGTGGGGATTGGCAGGAGATGCACGAGCTGAAGGGACGTGGCTTTTTGAAGGATACATCCTCGCCCAATCCGAACTGGTTGACCGATTATATTCCCGTTGACGAGCAGCCCCGCGTGAAGGCAACCCTCAACGAAGCGATAACCTCCAGGAAGTTGTTTAGCCTGGAGCATCAGGTCAAGCGCGTTGATGGCAGTATAGGCTGGGTGCAATCACGAGCCATACCGTTTCTTGATGCGGCGGGTGATATTACCGAGTGGTTTGGCGCAGTAAGCGACATTACCGTTCGCCGCCATGCAGACGAGGTCCTGCAAGGACAGAAAAAGAATCTTGAGCATCAGGTAACCGAGCGAACCATAGAGCTGAATCACCTCTGGGAGATTTCGCCCGACCTTTTGCTGGTGATCGATTACGAGGGCATTTTCCGTAAGGTCAACCCCGCCTGGACACGTATCCTGGGTTATGAACCGGAAGAACTGCTCGGACAGAACGTCAGTGAACTCGTGATACCCGATACCGCTCTTTCGCCGCTGGAAGCCTATGAGCGAGCTGCACGCGGCGAGCTGTCTGAAATGGAGAATCGCTATCGCCATAAGGACGGCTCCACCCGTTGGTTTTCCTGGGTTGCGGCGCCCTCTGCCGGGCAGATCTATGCAAACCGGACGGGATATCACGGCAGCAAAGGCGGCAGAAGCCGAGCTGGCTTCGATGCAGGAAGCCTTGCGTCATGCACAAAAGATGGAAGCCGTCGGCCAGCTGACAGGCGGTGTCGCCCATGACTTCAATAACCTGCTGGCTGGCATTTCCGGGTCAGTGGATATGATGCAGATCCGTATACAGCAGGGAAGACTGGATGATCTAGAGCGCTATCTGGGCATGGCCCAAAACGGTCTCAAACGTGCGGCGTCGCTTACCCACCGTCTCCTGGCTTTTTCACGGCGCCAGACGCTGGATCCCAAGCCGACCCGTATCGGACAGCTGGTTTTGGGTATGCAGGAGCTGATTCAAAGTACGGTAGGCCCTGCGACGCCCGTAAGAATGAATACGCCAGAGGAGTTGTGGTCTGCGCTGGTCGATGCACCTCAGCTTGAAAACTCCCTACTTAACCTGTGCATCAATGCTCGCGACGCGATGCCTCAAGGCGGGCGTATCCTCGTTGAAATGGCCAACCGTTCTCTTGATGAGTACGCGGCGCGACAGCATGATCTACCGCCGGGAGACTATCTCACGCTCAGTGTTACCGACAGCGGAACCGGGATGCCTCCCGCGGTCATTGAGCGGGCGTTCGAGCCATTCTTTACAACAAAGCCAATCGGAAAAGGCACCGCCTGGGATTGTCCATGGTCTATGGCTTTGTCCAGCAATCGGGCGGACAGGTCCGAATCAATTCACGACTGGGCGAAGGCACTACGGTCTGTGTCTACCTGCCTCGTTACTATGGCAATGCTATCACCCCCTTGACCGGCTTTGCCGAAGCTACAGAGTTTCCCCGCTCAGAGCCGGGCGAGACCGTTCTAGTGGTGGATGATGAGCCTACGGTTCGTACGTTGATCATGGAAATTCTTGAAGACCTTGGGTACATCGCCCTCGAAGCTGGCGACGGTGCGGCTAGCCTTGAGATATTGCATTCGGATAGGCGCATCGATTTGTTAATTACCGATGTAGGCTTGCCAGGTGGCCTGAACGGCCGACAGGTCGCTGATGCAGCACGGGCTTGGCGCCCTGGCCTCAAGGTTCTGTTCATTACCGGCTACGCCGAAAAAAGCCTGCTGAGCGAAGGGCAAATGGAGCCGGGCATGGCGGTGTTAACCAAGCCTTTCGCCATGGACATAATGGCGACACGCATTCGCACCATGATCGAGTCATGAGGACGCCTTACGTTTTGTCCGCTCGGACGACCAACAGGATTCCTCCTGCAGAAACAGCGGCACCTACCAACATAAGCCACGAGAGCGGCTCGCCGAACATCATCCATGCCCATACCAGCGTAACCGCTGGGCTCAGGTAGAGCACACTGGCTACCCGTGTGGGTGATGAGCGCCGCAGGCACACCCAATACAGACCATAGCCGCCAAGGGTGGAAATTGCCGCGGTCCAAAAGACACTCAATGCAAAACCTGCCGTTGGAATGGGCCAGAGGCTACCCTGCCAGCCTGCAAGCACAGCGAATACCACTGCAAATACCGCACACTGCAGCCACATTGTTGGCAGCAATCCAAGTGGATGAGAAAGCCTGCAATGCTTCTGCCATAACGTAGCCACCGCGAGGGACAGCATGCCTAATATGGGCAGCCCATACGCCCATAAAGGCGCATCTCCCCACGCCAGGGCGTCATAGGTAACCAATAGCACTCCGCCAAGACCAATGGCCAGCCCCAGCCATACCTTGCCCGAAAGCCGTTGCCCCAGAACGGTAACGCTAAGCAGTGCCGTACCGATAGGCAGTAGATCGGCAAACAATGCAGCCAGACCTGTCGGAACACCCAGCGCAATGCCCTGGACAACACCGACCAGATAACCCGCCATGGCCAGTAGACCGATACCCGCATGCTGCAAGAGCACGGCGGGGTGAACACATTGAAGCGTTTTGATCACGAACGGCAACAGGAAAAGCGTGACCACTACACACCGCCAGAACACGACCAGCAGCGCCGGTGCGTAATCGATTGAAAAACGGGCACCCACAAAGCCCGAACTCCACGTAATGACCATCATTGCTTCAAGCAGGAGTAAAGGCGCTCTGCTGAGAGATACAACGCCTGAGAGCGCGCTGATTAGGGGTCGGGTCGTTCGAGTGGTCTGATTCATCACCCGACCTTACGAAAACCAGCTAATCTAATAAATCAAAACTTTATCACTTAATGGTTTACAAATATTAAATAATGAATGCAACCCTTGATATCGAGCTGCTTAGAACCTTCGATACCGTAGCTCGGATGGGAAAATTCAGACTGGCGGCCGAGCATCTTCATAAAAGCCCTGCGGCTATCAGTGTGCATATTCAGCGGCTGGAGACCATTGCTGGAGGGCGCCTGCTTGAGCGTGATAACCAGTCGGTATCCCTGACTGCGCTTGGACAACGACTGCTTATGTCTGCCGCCGAGCTGCTCCGAACCCATGACAGGGTTATGGGCGAGTTACATGGTCCGCACGTGATTGGATGTGTTCAGCTGGGTATGCCTGATGAATATGCCGCCCATGTCATTGGTGACATCCTGCCCATTTTCACAGCCTCCTGGCCAAATGTAGTGCTGGAGGTAACCACCGCACCGAGTTTTACGCTACGCGATCATCTCCAACAGGGAAAGCTTGATCTGGCATTGCTGACACAACCTCGCGCGGCTGGCTCCGACGCACTGGTACTCACCTCCACGACTCCGGTCTGGGTAGGAAGCGCAGTGCTACCCGCCACGTTGAACGATCCTGTACCACTGGCGCTTTACGCAGCGGATTGCCCTTACCGCGAAGCCATGATAAGCACCCTCACAACGGCAGGAAGGCCATGGCGGGTAGTGTTGGACAGTGCCTCCAGCCAGGCGATAAGGGCCTGTGTCGAGGCCGGGCTTGCCGTTACGCTCATGGATCGTGCACGGGTAACCGAAAGAATGGTTATACGCGAGGACTTACCCATCATGCCTGACCACGAGGTGGTACTGGTCCGCCCACCGGCCAGGGAAAGCAATGAAGCCGTAGAGCTGCTGATAGATGCTATCCAGCGATACTTCCGCCTATAGCTGGCAGAGCTACAGGGTCGCTGCAAAACTGCCCTGCGCGAGATTAGGCTCTTACCCTTTGAAACGGGCGACGCGGTGTGCTTGTTTCAGATCATTGCACTGGCGCCTATCGACCAGGAGGCTCCTCGTCGGTTGACTTGATACACTTGTCACCTATCAGCCACTCGGTGTGCGCAGAGCGGCCAAACACGTGTGCGAGCAGAAGCTTCTGGTTCCAGCGTCTGTCGTATCTGTTATTTGACCAGGATCCTTATGAGAATTGACTCCAACCTACATGATGTTCTTGAGCCTCATACCCAGAGGAAAAACACCAAGCCTCTGGATTACCACTCTCACATCACCTTTACGCATCCAGTGGTGGCAGCATGATTGAAGTAACCGAGGTTTCCATTGCCGCGCTACGTGAGGCGCTTGAGTCAGGCCGTACCACAGCAGTTGAGCTGGTTCATGCCTACCTTGCCCGGATCGAAGCCTATGATGGTCTTGATACGCCCACGGCCCTGAATGCTGTCGTGGTCAGTAACCCTGATGCCCTCAAGGAAGCGGAAGCATCCGATGCCCGTCGCGCCCGAGGCGAAACACTTGGTCCATTGGATGGGATCCCCTATACGGCAAAAGACAGTTATCTGGTGAAAGGGCTGACTGCCGCCTCGGGCAGCCCTGCCTTTAAGGATCTGGTGGCGTACCGCGATGCGTTCACGATCGAGCGTCTGCGGGCGGCGGGTGCGATCTGCCTGGGCAAAACCAATATGCCCCCTATGGCGAATGGTGGTATGCAGCGCGGCGTTTATGGTCGCGCGGAAAGTCCATACAACGGTGATTACCTGACCGCGCCTTTCGCCTCTGGCTCCTCCAACGGTGCAGGTACAGCTGCCGCAGCAAGCTTTGCCGCGTTCGGCCTTGCAGAAGAAACATGGTCGAGCGGACGAGGCCCTGCTTCGAATAATGGTTTGTGCGCCTATACCCCTTCACGGGGAGTAATCTCGGTACGCGGGAACTGGCCGCTGACCCCGACGATGGATGTAGTCGTGCCCTTTGCCAGAACCATGGAAGACCTGCTGGAAGTGCTGGATGTGATCGTGGCGGATGACCCGGAAACACGCGGCGATCTATGGCGGATGCAGCCCTGGGTACCAATCCCGAGCGCCTCTTCGGTGCGGCCCGCCACGTATAGGGAGCTTGCCGCAAAACCTGATGCCCTTGCTGGCAAGCGGTTTGGTGTTCCGCGCATGTACATAAATGCAGACCCCGAAGCAGGGACCAGTGAAAACCCGGGTATCGGCGGTCCGACTGGGCAACGAATCCATACCCGACCTTCGGTCATCGCACTGTGGGAGCAGGCTCGACAAGCCCTTGAGGCCGCGGGTGCCGAAGTGGTCGAGGTTGACTTCCCGATGGTTTCCAATTGCGAAGGCGACCGTCCCGGCGCGCCAACGGTATACAACCGTGGACTGGTCTCGAAAGAGTTTCTTCATGACGAACTGTGGGAGCTGACGGCCTGGGCATTCGATGATTTTCTTCAGGCCAATGGGGATCCCAAACTGAACCGTCTGGTGGACGTCGATGGCCCGCAAATCTTTCCCCATGACCCGGGCACCCTACCCAACCGGGAGGGAGACCTTGCGGCCGGTATGGACGAGTATGTGAACATGGCCGAGCGCGGCATCACGCCATGGGACAAGATCGCCACGTTACCTGAGGGGCTGAAAGGGCTTGAAAAGACGCGCCGGATCGATCTGGAAGACTGGATGACCCAGTTGGGATTGGATGCCGTCATCTTCCCGACCGTTGCAGACGTAGGGCCCGCCGATGCTGACGTGAATCCCGAGTCGGCCGATATCGCCTGGAGCAATGGCGTCTGGGTCGCCAATGGCAACCTTGCGATTCGTCACTTGGGCGTACCTACCGTAACGGTGCCCATGGGCATCATGGCCGATATCGGTATGCCGGTAGGCCTGACCTTTGCCGGACGTGCCTACGATGATTCCTCCCTGCTGCGTTTTGCAGCGGCTTTCGAATCAACCGGATCGCGCCGCATGATTCCCCCGCGTACTCCACCGTTGCAAACGAGCTGACCAGGAGCTGGGCGAGACTGAGGAGCTGTAACCAGTCCCGCTCAGTTGCCGATACATTCAGGGACTCGCCTGCGCCTTCTGCAGGTTTGTCCCTGTGTTGCTAAAAAGCAAACCTCAGCCCTTACCTAAGACGCGCTTCAACCCGGCGTTACCAATAGCAAGTGCCAAGCTGTCTTCGGCGAGCCCCAAGGCTGCGTTGATGACTGCACCGGAGCTGCCGTAACGCTTGCGCAGGCGAATGGCGATTTTTGCCGAGATGCAGGCAGCGGTTGCGCCGATCAAAGCGGGGACCAAAGCAGGCTGTCGTTGCGCCCCTGCCAGTGCTGCCGCGGTCACACCTCCTGACAGCGCCCGTACCATCATTGACGGTGCGATTGTCCGATCGGGGGCAAATGGAAGTTTGTCGCCCAACAACTCACTTGCGGCAAGCGGTATCAGGAGATGGCGTGCTCTGGACTTAACCAGCGTACGGGTCAAGGAGTCTGCGTTGGTAGCAGCCGAACGCCTGGCAAGCGCCTCACTGACCATTGCAGGAGCCAGCATGCTACGCATACCTGTTACGACGCCTAGCGCTAAAGCGCCCCATAAAAGACGGTTCGATCTTGTCATGCTCATACCTCCAGTCGTTAAGCATGTCGACCGGCCGTAACTGGAGGCAGTTCAGGCTGCTAGCAAGATTAAAGCTGTATCGCTTCCTGATAGAGCGGCTTGTCATGAGCTACCATTTTGATACCAATAAAGGCAACATATGACAAGCCGTTTTCTGGATGCCTATGACTACTTTTTGCTTTAGAGCCGCTAACAAAAC
>NZ_DEYV01000016.1:0-8345 GCF_002364655.1 Pseudomonas sp. UBA3149 | reverse complement strand
TTTCGCTTCTGATTGCCGCGGGCAGTGGGGTATTGCTTTTATTAGCTGGTTTTCTTAAACGGCGCACCCTGCGTATACGGGCTATTTTGCCCGGTACGAGTTTCTCCCTTTGAGTTGCATTACCTCAGTTCGAGGAAATCTATGGCCGACTACCTATTGAGTGTTTTTCTGGTCGCACCGGTAGCTATCTTGTGGCTGGTGCTATTAATGCCATCCGATCAAGAGTTAGCTGTAGCATCGATTGAGAGGGAGCGTGAGCGGGTAGCTATACAGGTTTCGAGCAAAAGGAGGCTTAACCAAAGTCTTCACATGCACCGCTTCCTCAAGGGCTGGCTTGCTGCCTGTGTAATGTGGACCGCGCTGATCGCAGGCGTCACGTACCTGAGCTGGCCAGAGCAGACCCGACCCATGCCTGTCCTGCCCGAGCTGCCCAGCCTCGAACACTACGAGCAGGCCTATAGTAGAGGTCTCACAGAGGATTCGTTCTTTGAATTCCATGCCGCAGCAGTAAGGAGGCAAAACACCATCCTTGCTACCCATCAGGAATTTGAAGACGGGGATGGGGACAGGATCAAGAGGCTGCTGCTTGTAGTTTTAGCGATCTGGATAGGCCCCTGTGCAGCGCTTGGAGTAACCATGGCTCGCGTTAAAGCTAAATGAGCGATATCAAAGCTATACCGTACGTATAGTCTGGGCCGATACTAGTCGTTAGGCACATTATGAGAATCCGACATGGAAATCGAGCGTGAGATAAAGGATATGGAAGAGCAGTTGCGTCAAGCTATGCTGGCCTCCGATGTCGAGGCGCTAGATAGACTTCTGTCTCCAAGCCTCATCTTTACCAATCATCTGGGGCAATGCCTAGGCAAAGAAGCAGATCTATCAGCACATGGATCAGGTGCTCTTAGTATTTCCAGACTGGACTCTTCAGAGCAAGAAGTCCGAGTGATTGGAATCGACACGGTTGCTGTTTCTGTACGGGTCCAGATTACTGGTAGATACGCCAATCAACCTGCTAATGGAGACTTTCGCTTCACGCGCATCTGGAAACGAGTTTCAAGCAAAAAGTGGCAGGTCGCGGTAGCCCATGCTGGCATTATTGTTTAGCAAGATTAGAAGCTAACTCACCGCCGCATAAACTCTGGGTGGAGTAGCTTCGTGCAGAAAACCGCTCCACTCCTGCATAAGCCCCCTTCTCTTCTCCAGCAGATCCCCACGGTTATAGGCCGCTTCTACCTTGCTGCCCAGCGTATGCGCCAGCGCCATCTCGCAGACTTCGCGCGGGTAAGTGGTAGTTTCAGCAGCCCAGGTTCTGAAGGTTGCACGAAAGCCATGCGGTACTGCCATGTGAACCTTTAAGGTATCCAGTACGCGGCCAATGGCATTGCCGGGAATACAGCCCGTTCGGCGACTGTTTGGGAAAACCCACTCCGGATGCTGGCCCTTTTGCTGGCTGATCACCTCAATCATGGCCTCGGTCAGCGGGATGCGGTGCGCCTTGCCCGTCTTCATGCGCTCGCCCGGAATAGTCCAGAGCTTTTGCTCAAGATCCAGCTCGGACCAGCGTGCGCCGCAGGTCTCGCTGTTACGAGTTGCAGTCAGGATCATGAGTTCTGTTGCGCGTGCTGCAGCACCCTCCAGGCTATCGAGTCGATGCATGAGCCGTGCGGTATCCTCGGCAGACAATGAGCCAAACGGCTTGACCCTGCTGCCCTGTTTGGGTAGGAGCTTGTCCAGGTGCCCGCGCCAGCGCGCCGGGTTCTCCCCTTCCCTCAGTTTTCTGGCCTTGGCCGCATCGAGGACCAGTTCAATACGGTTGCGCAGGCGACTGGCTGTTACCGGGATAACGCTCCAGATAGGCTCCAGCACTTCCAGGACATCATCAGTATCGACTTCGGCAAGAGGCATTGAGCCAATCACGGGAAAGACATGCTTAGCCAGTGAGTTCTGCCACTGCTGCGAGTGCTTGGTGCTCCAGCTGGGCGAGTGCGTTCGAATATAACGTGCAGCCTCGGTCTGAAAGGTCTTGGCTTCCAGCTTCTGCGAGGATTTGCCCTCACGTTTTTTCCGGCGCTCAAGGACTGGATTGATCCCGCGTGAGATTTCAAGCCGGTACTTGTCTGCCGCCAGGCGCGCATCACGTAGGGAGACTGCTGGATAGCTGCCCACCGAAAGATCATGCCGCCGACCATTGATCATGTACCTATAAATCCAGCTCTTGCGAAGCTGGGGTGAAATGCGAAGCTGAAGGCCTCGTCCGTCCTGATAGCTTCCGGGTTCGGAAAGGGCTTTTACAAGTTTGGGGGTTAGCTTGCTCATAGACCTGATACTGCATTGCGCTGCGCAGCTATCTGCTGCCTTGACCGATCCACTTCCTGCGCCTCACTTGCCATGCGTAGGCATCTTCGTGATAGCCGATCCAGATCATCATTGATCAATAGCCGACCCTGATTCAGCTGTTCCATGACCTGATCACGATGGCATGTAGAGCCAGCCGTAAACAAAGCGATCTGCTCGGCTGTGGCGGATTGCTCACCATAGCTGAAGTATTCATCAAGCGCACCGAGTGCCCAGTAGACCAGCGCCAACATGACCAGGACCAGCACAAGCATGGCTGGAGCTGCGCGCAGTGTCTCGCGTGCTTCGGCTTCAACCTCGGCTTCGGTGCGCAGGTTTCTGAAGGCGGCCCAATATTGATGGTCGTCCTCTCTTATCGGCTGATCGAGCCGTACCTCGGCACGGTGATCGGAACTGGTACTGACAATCACACCGTTACCAAAACGAGTTACGACACGTACGCCCGGTAGCGCTGTTGCGTTGTCCAGAGCCATCTTTTTCTCCATGGCAAATGTAGTCTACTGGCGCTGGGTCTAGCATCAGGCTGTGATGCACTCAGCGCCAGACCGTGCGATCAGTCAATATCAACAAAAACAGGCTGAAGTACCCTGCTGGCGCTCTGCTCTGGTGTTTCGTCCCAGCACCAGCAACCGCGACTCTCCCACCACGACTCAAGAAGATCACACGAATGATCAATATAGGGAGCACCATCATGATAAGCGCCACAGTTGGCGACGTAGTTTTCTCCCAGCAGAATGGCAAAGCTCTCATGCTCGATGACCAGTGCTTTGCCCGGATTTGCCTGTAGCAGGCGGCGGTAGGCTCCTATCATGCCGTGATAGGTCGTCAGGTCGTGTTCGCACTCGCTGTCCCAGGCCGCAGGCCGTGCAGATACCTCACGCTTCAGTTCGGTGGTGGCTTCTCTACGGTTTCCGAAGAACCGGCGACTCCCTTCCGGCCAGGACAAGATCCATTCCTCCTGTCCTTTGGGTTCGGCCATGTAAAGGGCACCGCTGGGATGCGTAAGTTGGATTTCAGTTTGTTCTGTCATGACAAATCTCTTAGGTTACGGACATTGTGCTTGCTAACACAGCAGATTTAAATGACTTGTATGAGGATTGTGTATCCTCATACATACATACCTATAAGCCCCATGAAAACTGCGACTATGCAATAGTGCCTAAAGGTGTCCCACACCTATTCCCCACAGCTCGCCTGCCTCAAACGGCTAGCTATGTCCCAGCGCCTGAGCCAGCGTCTGTCGGGCTACCTGAACCGGTCGATCCACCATTTCGGTGATGAGTGGCGAAAGAGATATGGCCGAGACGGCGCGCTCCAGCCGGTCAAGCGAATTAACCAGTGCCGGCGCAGCCCTGCACAAGGCATCGATACGTGCCATATCCTTTACGCGGATACCGGTGGCGTTCCACTGCTTGAGCAGCAGTGAGCCAAGATCATCATCCAGACACAGGACGCCAGCCCTCGCATGGGTCTCTTCAGGCAGGTCGAACAGGCACAGCGGGCGACTATCTAGGCACAAGGCATGGTAGTGATCTGTCTTGTACTGCCCCTCGCTGATGGTCCCCACTGAGATTTCCTGAGCACTAACCCCCAGATAGCCAGCGAGGGACTTAAACCACGGGGCACTGGCTAGAGAGTGCGCCAGCCCAGAGGCCATGCGGCTTTCAGGCTGGCCGCAGATGATAAAAGGCCTGCTATCACACATTACCGCTATACGCTGTTTGCCATCTACAAGCGACATGCGCCTAAGCTTCAGGGGCGAGCCTGCCAGCGCTTCAATGACTCGGCTCGGCGCGAGAACACAGGTCTGCTCGGGATCAACCAGAGGCGTGGGCTCTTCCCGGATGTCCTCTTCACCTTCGTCCTGAATCGGCTGACGTGCGGGCCTCGCCTGCTCCGGCACCACGCCATGGCTGGTGAATTTCTGGAACCATCCCGCTACATAGAGCCGCTCGCTGGTGACATTGGGACGGCCCTTGGCACCCAGCTCAATCAGGTCATGCTCGGCAAAGGCCAGTACGCGATCAACGAACCGTTTAATTTCACGCTCGCTGAGCGAATGCTTGGATATATGAATACCTCCCCCAAGTTTACCGGCATGGGGATTGAATTCACGTGCTTGTTGAAAGACGACTTCATTACGCCCGTTCTTCTTTAATAACCCTTCGGACGTTATCTCAAACGTAATAGTCTGAGAGCGCATGATCGTTCTTTTAAAATCAATTTCTGTAACCTTTAGCGAGGCCATGTCCAACATTACATCAACTATCTGACCAGACTCCCTGACCTTTTGTTTGGTCTTGTAGGTACGGTAGTGAACATTGCTGATACAACTGGTGAGAAGTGCCGGTTCCTTGATTGAATCAACAAGTGAGATAAACATGGCTGACCTGCCTGAACACTGGAAGTTAATTCCACTGTCTCATGCAAATCCGGTTATGCAAGTACTCCGAAGGGATAAAAGTTACCTACACTGGAAATAAAAAAGCCTGCGCGAGCAGGCCTTGATAATCAAAGTTAGATCAGGCCACACTTTCCTTGAGTTGCTTGCCCGGCTTGAACGCCACCGACTTGCTGGCTGCAATTTCAATAGGCTTACCCGTCTGGGGGTTACGCCCGGTACGCGCCGCACGCTCCCTAACGGTAAAGGTGCCAAAGCCCACCAGCGCGACATCCTGACCGCTTTTCATAGCCTCGGTGACCGACTCGATCACGGTGTTAAGCGCGGCCTCGGCTTCCTTGAGCGTCAGCTGCCCTTTTTCCGATATTGCCTTAACCAGTTCAGATTTGTTCATGCTGTTTCCTCTTGTGGTTGAGACGTTATACCCGATCCTGAGGCCTGCGTTCAAAGCAGGTGACTACAGTTTTCTGCTCGCCGTCCCGGATCAGGAGATACAGGAATTTGCTGGTCTCGTGTCCCCAGGTCTCCACTTCATCCACGCTGCCAAACTTGAACAGCTTGTGGCGTCTGATCCGCTCTGGCATGGGTACCAGCCTAAGCTCAGGATGCGAAAGCCTACGGGCCAGGCTTGACCATGGACAGCGGGATTTTCCACTGCTGACACGCTCAAGATAGGCATCTACCGCATGCTGGGTGAGGCCTATCCTGCCCAGCGCAGGCGTCTGCAGCATGACCTTGCACTGGCGATACTCGTCCGTGGGATACACGTATTCCACCTCCCCGAAGTCAGGGTCATTACGGTCAAAGGGCAGATCGGTTTCATCAGGTGTGCGCACCTTCGAGCCATACAGCCGCCCCAGAAAGGCCGCATACGGATACAGGTGCTTGGGCGGAATACCCTTGGATAGAACATCCACCAGGTCGTCACCGGTGACGCAAAGATAGATACCGGCTCCTGTGATCGGGTTTCGATTAAATACCTGCCTAAAATAAATAAGATGTCTAATGGCTACCAGTTCGACAGCCAGTTTGACATCCTTTATATAATCCTTGAACTGGACAGAAAGTACACCCTTCTTTTTAAGACCTGTCCACCAGTAGACAAGGCAACTACCATCTTCTGCCAATACCGTGCGTGTACTTAATAACATCATGATAGCGTTCCCCGTCACCGGAAAGAATGTTTGATATAAACCTACCACCAAATTTCAGAATGCAAGTCATAATGTACCTCTTTGTAAAATTATTAGCCCAAGAGACACTTTGCCGCTAGGCTAAATCTGTCCCTGACAACTAACCGGATTAATCAAGATGACCTTATTGAATGAGTTCAAAGAAACGGAAGCAGAACTAAAGCGTTTGCAAGCGCGTCTGGAAGAACTGACTTCAAGCGAAGAACTTAAAAAGGATCTCCAATTTCTCGACGAGCTTAATGAGCTGATGGAGAAGTATGGCAAACGCCCACGTGACGTCGTTGCTGCGGTAGCGCCAGAACTCCTCCAACAGAAGGCCAGTGCTGCGCCAGCCGAGCAAAGCAATCCCCGCCGCGCTCGTAACATCAAGGTCTACCGGCATCCGGAGACCAACGAGATCATTGAAACCAAAGGTGGCAACCACAAGGTTCTCAAGGCATGGAAAGCCCAATACGGCGCCGACACCGTTGAGAGCTGGATGTCGATCAAAAGCTGACAACACCGCTCCGCCCCCCTTGGGTAAGAAAAGAAAACCAGCCCCGGAGGGCTGGTTTCTTTTTGTCACTTAACAACAAGGTTGTAGCATTCTTTCCCGCATTTCTTCACCAGACGGTGAACGATGCGAGCTGCCATCGTGGCATACGGCCCTGCACAGGTCACAGGACCCTGAGCCGCATACTTTATGATGAACAGAATGCGCGCCTGTGTTTCCCGGGCATCGAAACGATCCCGGATCAGGGCAGCATAGTCCTGCTCGCTCCCTTCCCAGCCGGCCGGAGGCGCAAAAACGCCTCGTGTGGCCGAACCCGGAGTGGTGTCGAGCAGATCAGCAGGCAGGTGTGGATTGGAGTGCATGGCTTAACCTCCTACTACGCTGCGAAGAAGCGCCAGGCTCGGGAAACCCGAAATGCCCTGACGAATCATCACATCATTCCAATCAATTCCTTTACTGCCGGAAGGGATTGGCGCGGTAGGAAGTATTACGATCACCCTGATACCCTGCTGCTGCAGACGCAGCTTGAGCCTCATGGCCGCCGATTCACCCGTGCAGGATCTGTCCTTGTCGGCCCAGACCAGTACCGTGTGAACCCCTGCTGGCGGAGTAAAGCCTTCAAGCAGTGTTGCATTGACCGTGCTCCAGGTAGCAATACCTGTTGCGCGGTACGCCGAGAGCGCTGTTTCCAGCCCTTCGGCAACACCAAGCACTCCATCAACCGGAGTACCCATCTGGATCGCCGCGCCTCTGATCGATTTCCCCTCGGGGACCGGCATCATCTTGCGCGGACTTTCTACATCGGCCTTGCTACCCGTACTGCTCAGGTAGGTTCGGTGAAGGGTCAGGATCTCACCCTTGTTGTTTACAATGGCGCAGACAATGGCCGGAAACTTCCCTATCTCAGCGATGGTTTCCCGCTCTTCCCCGGTCTCCATATCCACTTCCGTCACGGTATCCCAGTATGGGAACGCCGGATGAAAGCGTACGCAGTCATTGTCCAGCCAGTCAGCGCCACCTCGCGGCAACACCTTGCGTCCCTGCAAATACAACCGTGCAGGTTCAGCCTGTGATGCGTTCAATGGTAGCGACTCACGCCAGTGACGCTCGACGTTCAGGCTCTTGCGGTCTGACGTCGATGCGGGCACGGGCTTACTCTTGACCAGTGCAAGCCTGGGTTTTTCCGGCTCGATAATGATGGCCGGTATAACCGGTGGAGCTTTCACAGGTTCAGGCTCAGGTTCAGGTTCTGGCTGAGGTTCATGCTCAATCACCTCGTACCCAAAGCGCTCAGCCAGATCAGCCTCGCAGCTGACTTCCTCTGCCTGTTTTGCCTTGAGTGCCTCGGCACGCGCCTTCAGATCAATGGGACCACGACGACCGGGTTTAACCAGTCGAGCCCACTCATCATTGCTCGCCTCTTTAACAGCCGCTTCACGAACCACCGCAGTTTCCTGCATGGCACGTGGAGCGCTGTGGTCCTCAGCTGCCTTTTCCCGCGGACCGGACTGGACAGGACGAGGATGCCTCTCGGACGTCTCACGACGTTGATAACGCGGGGGTTCAGGATCAACCCTCAGGAACTCGGCAACCTCTACAAGCGCTTCCGGAAAACGCAGACCCCTGACAAAACACAGCAGGGTAATACCGCCTCCAAATGCACCGCAGGTGTTGCAGATAGCGCCGCCTCGGACATTGAAGTCCTTGAACAGACGAAACCCATCACGGCCACCGTGGACCGGGCAAGGCACACCGCGACCGAGTCTGGAGATGGCGCGTTCCAGATCAGGCGCCAGGGCCCGCATGATGCCTATCCATCCATACGCCGACGCCTGATCATTGACCTTTTCAAGGTCGTAGAACTTGCGTGGCTCTCTTACTGCATTACCGTTCATACGCT
>NZ_DEYV01000035.1:0-13458 GCF_002364655.1 Pseudomonas sp. UBA3149 | reverse complement strand
AGAAGCGGATGCGCTGTATGACCTGGCGCAGGCGCTGGATGCCGTTGGTAACAGGCGTCGGGGCAGGCGAGCCTATGACTTCCCGGCGGCAGAACGAGCACGTGAGTATATCCACGCAAGTCATGGTACAAGCATCACACTGGATGAGCTTGAATATGCCAGCGGGCGGGATCGCTGGAGTCTTTCCCGAGATTTTCGGGCACTGTATGGCGCAAGCCCGTACCGATACATGACGCTTAGGCGGCTGGACAGGTGTCGGAAGTTGCTGCTGGATGGTTTTAGTCTTGTAGACGCAGCCCTGGCAGCTGGTTTTTTCGATCAGAGCCATATGACTCGCCATTTCAAACGGTGCTACGGGCTTTCGCCAGCCCGCTGGTTAGACATGCTGGGCCGGTAAACCTGCACGATCGTGCAAGAGTTATCCGTTCAGTCCCGTTAGCGTAACGGTTCCACAAACAAAGGAGCCGACACCATGAACACTGATGTAATTCAAGCGCCCTACCAGTCAATCAATCTGCTGCAGAAGTTGTCGCTGATTAGCGAGCAGTGGTCACCCAGGGTGGTCGCTGAGATGAACAGCTACCAGTTCAAGGTTGTTCGAATCCAGGGAGATTTCATCTGGCATTCTCATCCAGAAACAGACGAGACCTTTCTGGTGCTTGAAGGCACGCTTCGGATTGACTTTCGGGAGGGTAGCGTGACGCTAAAAGCAGGTGAGCTCTATGTGGTCCCCAAAGGGGTTGAGCACAAACCGTATACTGAGGAAGAAGTAAAGCTATTGCTGATCGAGCCGCGGGGTGTTTTAAACACCGGCCAAGAAGGCGGAGAGCGGACAGCGCCTAATGACGTCTGGATTTAATGGATCAGCATTCGATACAAATCGCTGATTGCTTTGAACAGGGCGTTGAGCTGCACGGAGCAGGGCTCTAGCGCCGAGCTAGTTCTAATAAACGCAATACTGATTGCATGTGGTCATTGGGTATATCCCAGCGACTACAGCAAGAATGAGCACCCTGACAGCTCTAGCTACGTCTGATCTTGCCGCTGTCCAAACCTGCCCCGGTAGAACGAAGGCGCAAGCCCTACTGCCTTGCGGAAAGCTACCCGAAAGCTTTCCACTGACGCAAAGCCGCAACGCTCGGCAATGTGTTCTGTGTTTAGATCGGTGCTTTCCAATAGTGAGCGAGCTTGCGCCATGCGCGCATGTTGCAACCAACCTTTGGGTGTCATGCCAGTCGCCTCGCTGAATCGTCGTAAGAACGTGCGTTCGCTCATCAGTGCTTTCGCCGCCAGTTGGCGAATCGTTAACGGTTCACCCAGACGCTCGACTGCCCACTCAAGTACCTCAGCCAAGCCATGGCGCGGGGCTTGAGCAACCGGTGCCGGAATAAATTGCGCCTGCCCTCCAGAACGTAGCGGCGCCATCACCAGACGTCGGGCTACGGTATTGGCGATATGGGCACCAAAATCACGTTCAACCAGGTGCAAACAGGCATCAATGCCAGCGGCACTGCCGGCTGAAGTAATTACCTGACCACTATCCACATAAAGCACGGCCGAATCGACTTCGATTTTAGGAAAGCGCCTCGCTAGCTCATCGCTATACCGCCAATGGGTAGTAGCTCGTTTTCCATCCAGCAGCCCAGTGGCAGCCAGCACAAATACACCTGAGCAAATCGACAACAGCCGTGCCCCACGCTCGTAGGCATTGCGTAGTTCATCTAGTAAAGCCTGCGGTGGCGTCTCATCGCGGTTGCGCCATCCAGGGATAATGATGGTACGTGCTTCGGCAAGCGCTTCGTAACCTGCGTCTGCTGTGACTGCAAAGCCTCCCAGCGCGCGCATCGGACCCTGGTCGACTGCAACCACGCAGTGTCGGTACCAGGCAAAATCAAATTCTGGTCTTGGCAGAGCGAAAATCTCGATGGCAATGCCAAACTCGAACGTACACAAACCATCGTAGGCCAATATGGCCACTAAACCGGGAGCGTCACACATTGGCGGAAAATTACCAGTAGATGTCAGATTTGCCACTGTAGTGCAGTGTCGGACGTCCTTAAAGTGGCTCAACTCAAATTCTACGAGGAGCGTCCATATGTCCAGTCTAATCAGTGAGATTCCAGCAGCCACCTCCGCTGAAGCCTACGCACACTTCAGCGACCGTTTACGCTTTGAAACCGACTGTTCAGATGTCTATCACAGCCAGCAGGCAGGCCAGATCGATTATGTTCTGGTGGATGTGCGCAGCTTGGCCGCCTTTACCGCAGGGCACGTTCCCGATGCTATCAACATACCCACAAAAACAATCACGGCAGAACGCTTGGCAGTGTTTCCCGCTGATAGCCTGTTTGTCGTCTATTGCGCCGGGCCTCACTGCAATGGTGTTCACCGAGCCGCCGCACAGATAGCTCGCCTCGGTTACTCAGTAAAAGAAATGATCGGTGGCGTTACCGGCTGGCTCGATGAAGGTCTCGCTCTTACGAGCGACACCGGCGACCAGACCACTTCCCACAGCACGGTCTCCTGCGCATGCTAAGCATAAGCGCTACGGTGCGTGCTGCAGCGCCGGAGGATGTGCCGGCGCTAATTGAACTCATGCGCGCCTTGGCAGCATTTGAGGACTATCTGGATGACTTCAGAGTCGATGAGCAGGCTTTGTTAAACCGCGCCTTCGGTCCATCGGCGCAATGTCAGGTGTTTGTTGCCCAATGGATGAGCCAGATCGCAGGTTATGCCGTAGTACTGGAGATTCCGTTCACCTATGACCTGCGTCCGACCGTACTACTCAAGGAACTGTATGTTGCCGACCATTGCCGTAGCGAAGGCTTGGGCCAGGCGTTAATGCAACAGGTGGCAGTCTGGGCACGAGCCAAAGGCGCAGGTCGCCTGAAGTGGGATGTAATGGTCGGTAATCATATGGCCACCAAGTTCTATGAGCGATTGGGAGGGTTCCCGGATGACAAATGGTTGGCTTACCAAATGGACAGGCAAACGATTAAGAATCTTGCGATGGGTTGTTGGTAGCTGAATGCATTCTGGATAATGGCGATTCATTCCTGTAGTCGCTGGGGTATACCTCATCGACTACACCTAGCTGTACGCGGATGTATCCTCCAAGCCTACTAATCCTGGGAGTGAACTACCTTACGGCAGGCTGATTCGCGTTATAGAAGAAGCGTGTCTATATTGAAGCTTCTTTGAGAGGCCTCTTGTAAGACCCCCATGGCTTCTCCTTTCCTGGCTATGAAATACCAGACACTGGGCCCCTGGTTTGTAGTCTCCACTGTATGGAGCACAACCATGCCACTGCATGTGTATATCGGTACTGCTCACCTTATTTTGGGCAATGTTTTAAATCCCAACGTCGAAGTGATACTTGAACAGCTAGACGCCAAAACGGTGGTTCTGACGTTTGCGAGCACTGCTGTACGTCCTACTGTCTACAACCAGGTACAGATCGAGCTTCCAGAGACACAGCTGGCTTTAAGAGGCCCGATAGTCGAAAAGAAACAGTGTGCTAAATGGACCTGCCTGAAATTCAGAGCAGAAGCGCGTGATCAGTTAGGCTATCCATAGCAGTACTTGCGGGCCAATCAAAGTGGCCTCCTACCCTCGGGCTCCGTTACCTGTTAATCAATAGGTAATAGCTTTTTTTGCGTAGTCATTAGGGTATGCCTCATCGACCGCAGGCTTGATCGAGCTGCGTACAGTTAGTCTTCAGATCGGCTATCTGAATCACGATTACGTTCATAGTGGTTGGCAATATGAAATGGTGGTAACCAGGACTCACGCCGAATGGTCCAAAGCTCGTAGGTAGGAACCAGCTGATTTGGAGCGTCAAGCGACCCTAAATTTATTTCGATCTCATCATCGCTCCGCTGATAGACCGATGAACCGCATTTAGGGCAAAAATGGCGTCCCAAATAGGCTTGCGTCTCGCCTTCAATTGTCACCACACTTTCAGCGAAAATTGCAGAAGCGTGAAATAGAGCGCCGTGATACTTACGGCAGTCTAGACAATGACACATACCAACCCGATAGGGCTGACCTAGGGCCAGAATCCGAACCGCTCCACATAGGCAACTGCCTGTGAACTTACTCATGTCTTTTCCTTTGAGGCCTTAACCACTTAGCATGCCAAGCAAGGTTCATTGATTGTAGGTCGTTATTCTCTGGTTACGCTTAGTGACCTCCCTGCAGAGCACAGACGCTTCTTTCCCAAAAGCTAGCTTGATGTACTGATCTTCTTAGCCTTCAGAGATGACAGAGTCATAGCTATATCTTTGTTGTCATTAGGGTGTACTCCAGCGACTACACCTAAAATGGGTCATTCAGATGTAGCGATAAATAGGCAAAGCGACTTATACGGCAACACCTCTAAATCGCTACGTCTAATGACTACACCAGCGATGGCATAGACCTCAGTCAAAAAGTTAAAACACTGCAGGGTTTTGCAGGGTTTGCCTGTGTCTGAAAACGCCGCGCAGGCCCCGCTGTGGGACGCGTAGAGCCCTGTGCAGGGGTGCAGAAAAAACGACCTATTTAGCTCGCAGGCGTGGTGGGGGGACGACTGCGCGCGCCAGGTGCTGAGCTATAGTCGTTATTAGGTTTGTTACGTACGGTTGGGCAGCAATGACCCTGTTAACCATCAGCTATCTGTACTTTATTTTTTCTATCAATGATTCATACGAGGCGCTGCTTAATGCCCCGCAGTCACGCCAGATTTCTAAATGCTCCTGAACAGTAGGAGTCATTCCGGCAGGGTCCTTTGCCCAACGCTCAAAAAGAGCAGTTGTAATGTCTCGTAGTAGATAACCGTCATTAATAGGAGCTCGTGCAGAATCCAATGCATCACCTACTACCAAAGCGATATAGCCTGCTTTTGGAGCACGTCTTAAAAGCACAGCTAACAAATCCTGTTGCCGGTCCGTCATGGGTAAGGGCATGTCTTTCACCAGATACTGCAGCTAGGAATGTTTACCCTAGGGCTCAATTTAGGACGTAAATAGCTGCCGCGGAAAACTTCATATAAATATGACTCACTGTTTCTTACAGGCAACAAAAACCCGCCGAAGCGGGTTCTTGTTGATCATACTCAACGTCCTGTCGAGCTGCCATCCAGGCGATGATCAATCATCCTTGATCTCTCTGAGCACATCCTGTGCTGCAGTTGATAGGTGTAGATTACGGGCTTTACTGAGGGTGCAATAGAGCAGCTTGCCGCTATGCCGTGTAAGCCTTTAGCTATCCTTAAGGAGTTAACCTGAGTTTCTGCACGTGGCGATACGTGCATGTACTCCCTGCCTAGCTATTTTACTCAATACGCATTGCACGCAGTGGCGCTGCTAATGCAGCGCACTGAACTCTGGCATCGGATCCACAAAGCGGCCACGCTCCGGGAACTTGAGCGTGAAATTGTTGCGAATCAGGTTCAGCTCATTATCGGACGCCACGGACTCTTCCCAGCCCGGCAGATAACTGACGCCCATGACCAAGGCGCGGTGCTTGAGGCGCTTGTACAGCGGGCGCTTGCCCAAGTAGGCGGCCAACAGCAGGGCTTCACGCAAAATATCCTTTTGGTTTTGGCCTGAGCGGTAGAGGGCGAGGTCGGCAGCCTGTTCGAAATGCAGAAGCGCCACCTTAAGTTGTCCTGCCAGGACATGCCAGCGACCCTCCAGCCATTCCAGGAAGTAGGTGCTGATGCCGTCCGGGTCGCGATGGCCCAGGAGAAGACGGAACTGATCTAGGGCGTAGCGTGTGCGGGCTTGGTCGCCCAGAAATTTTTCCGTGGTGGGCCTCAACTGCTCAAACAGCAACAGGCCGCTTTCGACCAGTTCCCGCTTATGTTCTGCGGCCTGAATATTCAGCTTGGAAAGCAGAACGCCGATGTCGATGATGGGAATGTCACTCAACACCTGTTGGAGCAAACAGTGGCGTAAGCGGACAAAACCCGAGGCGGTGTCTTCAAAGACGGCTAAAGCTCGAGCGACGATTAGCCATTCGGTGAAGGCACGCAACAAAAAAGGGCGAGCTGTGAACTGCGCCTGCAATTTCTGATAAAGCAAAGCGATGCTCTGAAGATCCGGCAGCTGTTTACCCTGCCGCCGGCGCCGGATGGCTTCGCGCCCGTTCTTGTTCTCACCGGAGGCATCAGGATAAAGCTGCTGGCCTAGATGGTTAGGCGCTATTTCGAGCTCGTGTTCTAGCCAGGCCAGAGTCACTTCTACAGGGTGGTGCTGCTCATTTAATAGCTGCGCCAGGGGTGGACTTGGGATCGCCTTGTGCATTTGCAAGAAAAAAGAGCCGAGATACGGAGCCAAGAAATGCTCCGCCAATATAGGCAACGCCTGCTCACGGGTTAAGGAGTCCAGCGCTACGGTCTTGATCAGTTGCACGTAGCTCTGTTGTAGGGTCTCGACCGCTGAGGCGACAAATTGACCGAATTGAGCGTTAATCCTGCTGCTCAATGGTGCTTCGATTAGCTCATGTTGCAGATTTTCTAATAGCTGCCAATCGAAATCACCCTGCCTGGCCAGCTGATCGACATGGCGATTGCTGGCTTTGGTATCGAGCGCTTTAGCGAGAAGGCGATAGCACTCACCTAGACGTGGGTAGGGTGGTCTCGGGATATGTTCTTCCTTTAGCATTGTAGCAGTACTCATTTCATCCATGTTAACTGCCCGCTGCTTGGAGCGGGCAGTGTCCTTGCGATTAGGTTTTAGGCCCCTGCCCTCGGTTACCACCTGATTTATGGCCTGGTACTTTGCTCGGCCAGTTTCCACCAAGGAACGATTTGCTGGGCGCGGGACGAGAATTGCTTTGTCCTGCGGTGCCAGAGGATTTCCCGCTACTGCTTTTAGCCATCTGCGCGGTACTGTTGAGCGTGTGACGAATCATGTTGTCTCTCCTGTGCGAGTAGCTAAGTCACTACATGGCCCACGTTACAGAGCGGTTTGGCAAAATACCCGCGCGCGACTGGTCATTTTTTCCACTAGATTGAAGCTGCGTAGCCACTTGCTTGGTATGGAATCTATGAGCAGTGTTCCACGTAAATAGGAGGCTAAGGGCGCATGGGTCGCATACAAGGCGTGATATTTGATGCGGTCGGCACCATCGTGCGCATCACCAACCCAAGGCATCCATATCGCCAACTCTTGAAGATTGGTGTTGTGCAAGGTCGTAGGCCTACGCCTTGCCTGGGAGATTGCCTTAGGTATTTGGGTTGGTGGCATGGCCCTAATGGCAACTAGCTGGATGATTTGTTTTTTTCTCCAAGCTACTACCAGGGGATTAAGGATCGGTTAGTAATAGATGAGGTAACCACTGTGCTGTTTTACGAGCATAGATAGAATCACTCAGATCTCAAGCCTTGAGATTGGATCAATCAGAAAGAGCCAGCCAATGCAGGCGAACCAGAGTATTGCTGTAACAGCAATTCAGCAAACGGATGATGAATAATGAAACTACCCTATTTCATTTGGCGATGCAGCTTAGAATTAAGGCTCAAATACCAGCGATTCAGATCACGCAATGAAAAGCCGATTGCTCGTCCTAGTGCTCGGGGACATCTTGCACAATTAGCGGATGGTGATTTTCTCTACATGCCCCCTCTGCCTTCGAAACCAAGATAACCTTGCTCTGGCTATTTAACTCAATACGCATTATGCGAAGCATCTTGGTCATTTGAATATTTCAGCTCTATCGGCCAGTCCAGTAGTTGGCAGCGCCTGCAGCTTGGCTTTTATTTAAGAAACAAAAAACCCGCCGAAGCGGGTTTTTGCTGACCGTACTCAAAGCCTCCTTTAAGCTGCCTTCCTAGCGACGGCCAGTCATCCTTGACCTGACTGAGCGCGTCCTGCGCTCCATCCAATGCGCATAGATTAGCAATCTGCCACTGCTGGAGAAAGAGCCGCTTTTCCTGCCGTCGTGTAAGCCTTTTGCTATAGCGCCAGCTCAAATGTGAGCATTAGCACATATAGGTCTTTACCTGCCCAAAAGGGTTGTTGAAGCGGGCTGAGTGCTTTAAAACGCCTCTCCATTTCAGGCAAGGGATTGCAGGGCGGGCTTTTGCCTTACCCAGTCCTTCTCAGGGAGAAACAGTAATGAAGCGTCTACTAATACCCGGCCTTCTTTTGGCCAGCATGAATGCATCCGCAGGCCTTTATATTGATCCTCAACAATTGAAGGATGATCAAAATCGCGACAAGTTATTAACTATGGCAATCAAGAAGTGCCCTAATAGTAGTTTCAAAACTATAGGTGAACGTGATGAATGCCGTGCGAAGTATCGTAATCTCGCTGACCAGCAATTCCCGTTGCGAGGAAGCAAAGCATACAGCGAGAAGAAATATTCCGGGCTATCTAAACCCCAAGCTGAGCAACAGTTGATAGAGCTTAAAAAGATATATGACCAAGCCGACATGTTTGCTGTGAAGAAGAAGCCGGGTGAGTTAACCCAAAGCGATATGGAAGCAGAAGGCTGGTGGATTCAACAGAACATTCTAAAGGCTACTCGGACTCAAGGAGACCCGTGGTTTATTGAATGCAAGGTCCAGAAGTGGAAAGCCACTGTGGACCTTTGCCCGCTTGGTAAGGGCGGCAACCCCTGATATAGGTCCTGCCTGGATTAAATGGTGAGGCGTCCCGCAGGGCGCCTCTAATAACACTTTGCTTAGTCCTGATAAGCAGCATTCGCCCTTGCTCGTGCTTTGGCAACGCGTAACATGGCCTTGAGCTGATCATCACTGCGCTTTATACGCTTCCATTGAGTGAAACAGCGCTCCGGAAACGCTCATTAGTACCACATATAAGCATCCAGACTCTGTACACTCTCTCTTTTCAGGACCGCGCCAATGCTTATTGTCCGTCTGCAAAGTGGTGTGACCTATACGCTTGAAAAATCGGTTGGCAATGCCGGCAAGCACGGCATCTGGGAATTTCACCGAAGCGCGAACTCCTACATGCGTCCGCCGGATTACACCCCGTTTCGACATGCCGCTATCCTTCCGGCTGAGCCTGCCGAAGGCCAGTCGGTCAGCCTGTCGATCTGCAAACCCGGTATGCCCGAGGAGCAGTGGATCGAGGTAGGCGAGGGGACAGCAACCTACGACTCGGATCGCTGATCCAGCTGCCAGAAAAGGCAGAATTGACACTCACAGCAGCTCTTGCCTGAAAATTTTTAACTTTTTTACCCCTATCCTGCTACTCCCTACCCGCGCGGGTAGGGAGTACGCCGATGGGTTGCCTCCTCTTGGGCTTACGCTTGTAGACCTCTCAGATAACGTTCCGAGGTCTGCATGTCTTATCCAAATCTTAAGCTTGCGCTCGCGCTGGTGGCGGGCCTCGGCTTAGCCGAATCGGCCCTGGCTGCCAAGCCTATCACTCCCCAAACCATCGAACAGGCAGCAAAGACCATTACCGGGCAGGCCAGCCTTCCGGTGGATGGCATGAAGGTGCTCCAGTCCGAGGGCAAGCTCTACTTCATCAGTGGCAATGGGCGGTACGTTTTCAGGGGTGAGGTGTACGACACCTGGCTGCAGAGCCACATCGACACCATTGCTCAGGCGCAGGAGTCCTCCTCGCGCATTCTGCTCTCGAAGATGGGCGTCAAGATTGATGACCTGCTTTCCATACGCATGGGCCATGGCGCAAAGGAGGTGGTGTTCTTTACCGACCCTCAGTGCTCTTACTGCCATGCGCTGGCCAATGAAGCCAACCAGTACACCAGCGAATACACCTTTGTGTTTGTGCCGGTCCCCGCACTGGGCGATGAGTCCAATCGCCTGATCAAGCGCCTGGCCTGTGCAAGGGATGAGCGTCAGCAGCTCGATGCCCTCCTGAACGGCACGATCGAGCAGCTCGAAACGCTCAACAAGTGCCCCGAAGAGAAATACGCCAAGTCCCTGGTGACCGCCAACCTGCTCGGGGTGGACGGTATTCCGTACCTCATCAGCGATGACGGCCGGGTTTCGCGTGGGCGCCCGAAAAACTTCGAAGCATGGCTTAGTGGCAAGGGGGATCAGTAATGGAGTTCATCAGCTGTAGAGAAGAGCATGCCGAGGGCATTATCCCGCGCGAGGTCAGGGCCTCCCAGCTCTCACCAGTGATCGCCTATGACGAGGAAAAGGAATACTTCTTCAATAATGACGGCACCATTGGGGTTGGCTTTATGTGCCGTCCGCTTCCGGGTGTAGATGAGCGCCAGCAGGCGTCCATTAACAACATGCTCAACCAGCCTTTTCCCAACGATACCATCATCTCATTCATGATGTTCCTGTCACCGGAGGTGCAGGCCCCGCTCAACAGCATGAAGCGCCTCCGGGACAAGTTCACCCATCCCCTGCATTCGGAAATCATCAACAGCCGCGTCGAGTTTTTCCGCCAGCATACCCGTGAGCCGCTTATCGCACGCGGCAACAAGGGCGTCTTTAACAACGGCGTTATCCATGACCAGAAGCTGGTCATCACGATCAAGATCCCGATCAGGGAACGTCTGCCCAGTACAAAGGAGCTGGAAGAGCTGTTTGCAGCGGCTGAAAAGCTTGAGTCATCGCTAAATACCATCGGCTTCGGGCCTCGCAAGATGAACGCCGACCAACTCAAGCGCATCCTGAACACCCTGCTTAACTGGGGTGAGCGTTCAGGCTGGCGGTTGGGTGAGGATAGCTGGGATGAGACCTCGCCTATCAACGAGCAGGTCTTTGATTACGAGACCGATGTCGAGGTCAAGAAAACCCATCTACGCCTGGGGGACACCTATGCCAAGGTCCTGTCGGCCAAGCGACTGCCCAACTATTTCTTTTTTGGCGATGCCATCGGCTACGTAGGGGATCTGAGCGGGCAGGGGCAGTCGATCAAGGAAAACTACGCCATCTGCTGCAACGTGTATTACCCCAACGCGCAAAAGCAGAAGAAGAGTCTGGATCGCAAGCGCACCCTGACGGTGAATCAGGCCTTTGGGCCGCTGCTCAAGATCGTGCCGGTACTGGGAGAGAAAAAGGAGAGTTTCGACACGCTGGAAAAATCCATGTCGGCGGGTAATCGCGGACTCCGGATGAACTACTGCGCCGTGATCTTTGCCCCCACGCTCAAGCGCGTCGAGTCTGCGGCCGCCGCCATGCAGGATATCTGGGCAGAGAGCAAGTTCATCATGAAGCAGGACAAGTACATCCAGCTGCCCATGCTGATCAATTCCCTGCCTTTTGGTGCTGATCACAAGGCGGTTATTGAGCTGAACCGCTACAAGACGCTGACCTCCGAGCACGCCACTGTTCTCCTGCCGCTCTTTGGGGAATGGAAGGGCACCGGCACCCCTCATGTGGGTCTGGTCTCGCGCAATGGCCAGTTCATGTCACTGTCCCTTCACGACTCGGAAACCAACAAGAACGGTGTCATCGCAGCGGAGTCCGGGTCAGGCAAGTCGTTTTTTGCCAACGAACTCCTGACCGCCTACATGAGCGAGGGCGCGCAGGTCTGGGTGATCGATGCGGGTAAATCCTACGAAAAGCTCTGCGAGACGCTGGAGGGCTCCTACGTCCAGTTTGGGGAATCCTCGACGATATGCCTGAACCCCTTCGATATCGTGGTGGACTATTTCGATGATGAGGATGCCCTGGTCGCTCAGGTCATGGCCATGGCTTCGCCCAAGGGCAATCTTGAGGAATTTCAGATCGCTGAGACGCGCCGGCTGATGGCAGGCATCTGGAGGCAGAAGGGCAATGCGATGCTGGTGGACGACATTGCCGAGGCCTGCCTTGCTCATCATGATCAGCGTGTAAAGGATGTGGGTAGCCAGCTGTATGTGTTTACCAAGGACGGCAGCTACGGCAAGTACTTCCACGGCAAGAACAACATGCGCTTTACCAACCAGTTCACGGTGCTTGAACTGGATGAATTGCAGGGTCGTACACACCTGCGCCAGATCGTTCTGCTCCAGCTGATCTACCAGATCCAGCAGTCGGTGTATCACGGTGATCGTAACGTCAAGAAAATCGTATTCATCGACGAGGCCTGGGACCTGCTCAAGGAGGGTGATATTTCCAAATTTATGGAGCATGCCTACCGCAAGTTCCGTAAGTATCAGGGCTCGATGCTGATCGCCACGCAGTCCATCAACGATCTGTACGATAACCCTGTAGGCCGGGCCATTGCCGAGAACAGTGCGTTCATGTTCCTGCTGGGACAGACCAACGAAACAATCGAGTCGGTCAAGCTCTCGGGTCGACTGACGCTTTCCGATGGTGGCTTTAGTCTGCTCAAGACCGTACACACCGTAGCCGGGGTGTATTCCGAGATCTTTATCCGCAGCAAGGCCGGAATCGGGGTAGGTCGCCTGATTGTAGGCCCCTTCCAGAAACTGCTGTACTCCACCGATCCCAATGACGTCGGCCAGATCGATCGTTATCGGGCCATGGGACTGGGTGTATCTGATGCCATTTATGCCGTGTTGCGCGATCGAGGCGAGCTGGACACGCGTGCAGACGATGAGGTGATTGAGCAGGCCCAATCCCATGAGCGCAAGCTTCGCAAGAGTCGCCCAGCCAGCTCCAAGAGTGACCCCTCACCGCGACTGGTTCCCCTGTCGCTTCCAGAGGAGCCAGCGGTATCCGCTGAATCTCCAGCCCAACCCGAGAATCCTGAGTCCACGCCAGCCACCGCCACTGCTGAAGAGGAGGTCACTCCATGAGCCAGTCAATAGCACACCCGATTGCAGACATCCCCGCTACAACTGCGTCCAGAGAGCAACCTTCTACGGCTCCAGAAATTACAGGCTCGTCGGCCAAACCCTCAAGCCATGTTCCCCTTGAGCAAAGCTCGATGACGACCTTGCAGATGCTCATGCTGGTTGCCGTGATTGGCCTGTTCATTATCTGCGGCATTCTTTTCAAGCGGGTCGTGGCGCTTGAGACGACACAACAGTCCTTTGCAGTTGTGGATTTCACGGCGCTGGCGGAGCGCTATAGGACAGAAGGGGCTACTCCTCAGCAGGTAGCCCAGATGCTGGCCAATACCAACCGACGCATTCTGGAACTTAGACAGCAAGGCGTAGCGGTACTTGATTCCCGCGCCGTGCTGACCGCGCCTGAGCATCTCTATCTGCCCACTGAACAACTGGCTGCCAGCAGTACGGCAACGAGTGGTTCTGCAGCCGGTGTACCGGCTCTCAATCCCCAGTCAGCCCCTGCGAGGACTCAGCCATGAGTTACCGAAACGATGCTGCCATGCGTGAACAGATTGTTCGTACCATTCTGGCCAACTGCAAGATTACCTTCAGGCTCAAGAGTGAGACAGACAGCCCTGTACAGGATGTACGGGATCGTGCGGTCCTTGGGCAGTCCTCCACTGACTTATCGGGAGGGGATCGCCATGAGAAGGTTTGATCGTATCGTCAACAAGAAGGAGTCCTGGGGCCGCTTCACGGTCAAGATGGCCCTGACTACGGCGCTGATCGTGGGCAGC
>NZ_DEYV01000013.1:0-120207 GCF_002364655.1 Pseudomonas sp. UBA3149 | reverse complement strand
GCTACTTCAGACCTTCCCTAACAGGCGATAGCCGAGCAGAAATAGCAACGGCCAGACAAAATAGTACTGCTCTTCAACCGCCAGTGACCAGGTATGCAGCAGGGGAACCTCGTGACTGCTGGATGAAAAGTAGCCATCCGTATCTTTCCAGAAGTAAAAATTCGAAAGTCCGAAGTAGGAAAACAATGCACTTCGGCTAAAGCCAATCAAATCGTTTGGTAATAAAACAAAAAAAGCGGCAATGCTTGTGCAGAAAATGACTACTGTCAGTGCAGGCATTAAACGCTTGATGCGGTTTAAATAAAAACGGGTAAAGCTGAAACTGCTCCTTTCGGCCTGAGCGGCAATGTTTTGTGTAATAAGAAAACCTGAAATCACAAAAAAGACATCGACCCCTATAAATCCACCCCCAAAACCAGAAACCCCAACGTGGTTAAGTAATACAAGCAGCACAGCTATTGCTCTTAGACCATCTATGTCACTTCTGTAATCCCTTTCCATGAATAAACATGCTCCGATGAGATGAGAACTTTCACGGCTGCTAAGTTAGTTCATGGCAAAAAAAGAGTAGAAGTTTTTTTGAGAATTAGATCAATTATTCGACATGTACTACGTGGTTAATTTATAAAGTAAACTACAAATAATGTGCGCTTAATATCTAGGACTATGTGATGTCAATATGGGTTGCAACGATTTTAATGAGTTATCAAATTGCCACTATATAAGGCGCAGCAGCTGATTGGTTCTCGTTGGTTTGGCTTTTAAAAAAAGAGTAAGAGGATAGGGTGAGGGAGCGGGCTGCTTCATCTTTGCGGCATACAAGATGTATTGGTCAAATGGCTATCATTGTTTAAGCAGGGTGAGTTTCTTTACGATGAAGGGCTCTATCGCACTGCTTTCATGGTGCGCGTCTGGTTAAAACTGAAGTCAGATGAGCCGTAGTGGCTGTCATGGCGTTTATCTGACCGATCATAAATGGAATTATTGAAAGAGAACTCAACCAAATGACGATGACCTTTGGAATTATATCGCTGTATATAATTTCGCTCTTCGTACTTGACCATGTCTTCAGCAAGACCACTATCCTGTCAAGTCAAGCGCTTTCACGATCTTCTCCGCTGGATGCACTCAGGGGCTTGCTGGCGACATCGGTCGTATGTTCCCACTTTTTTGTTACCTATAACTGGAAGGCAACGGGAGAGTGGGGCAGGTCTGATAATACCATCATGAACAATATGGGCGCGGTTCCCGTATCTATGTTCTTTATGATCACCGGATTCCTGTTTTTCGGAAAAATTTATAACAAAAGTAGTATTGACTGGAAAAGGGTTTTTAGCTCTCGAGTCAAAAGAATAATGCCTTTGTACGTTTTTGCTGTTCTAGTCGTAGCGGCTGTCAGTTTTTATCAGACTCAATTCCACTTGGTCAGTTTGCCTCAACTGGTGAAAGAAATAATACGATGGGGAATATTCAAGGGATCCTCCTTTAATGGATTTGAAGACAGCTGGTTGATCACGGCAGGTGTTCAATGGACACTAAAATACGAGTGGTTTTTCTATTTACTGTTACCGGTATTGGCAGCTCTTTTGAATCGCCAAGGCTATGGTTGGTATCTGGCTGGTTCTCTGCTTGTCGCCCTTGCTGTAATACCTGCACATTATTTTCACTTTATTGATGCGTCATTAGGCATTTTGTTTCTGGCCGGTTTCCTACCGGTGCTTGTTAAAAACCACCGTCCTCATTGGATTTCCAAGCTCAGGAGCAAACCTGCGGCGGTGCTTGCCGTGGTATTGATTGGTATCAGCATGGGGTTGGATGACTATTTTTCGTTGTTGCAAGTAAGCATGTTGGGCATAGCTTTCCTGATCATGGCGTTGGGAAACGATCTGTTTGGCCTGCTTAGTCGGCGCGGCCTCAAGACCTTGGGCGAGATCAGCTACAGCATCTATTTGCTGCATGGCATCGTTTTGTACGTTGTCTTTACGCTGTGCAATGGCTTTGCCGTAACCGGCGGAAGCGTTACCAGCTACCTTGCGTTTTTACCTTTTATCCTGTTGCTGGTGTGCGGTATTTCGACGATCACGTTTCTTATGATTGAAAAGCCATTTATCCTTAAGCCCAAGCAAGGCATTGAAGCATTGGCACCGCCTCCTTGATGAATTGTTAGTCGCTACGCGGCCTTGTGGGAGGTTGCTTTTTTGCGATCGGATCACAGCATAAAAAACCAGGGCATGCCCTGGTTTTTGTATGTAAGAAGGGCAGCCGCAAGGGCTGCCCGAATAGTCTTAGAAGTATTTTTCTATGTATTGAACACGTGGGCTGCTTTGAGCCTTCGACCATTGTTCGAGAAGCGTGCGGTACATACGTGACATGAACGTCTCGTCAGCCGCAGCGGTCTTGCCAACATAGCCTTTGCCACGATGATAGGTCTTGAAGCGAACCTTCATGTTCGGTTTTTCCTTCTCGAAGGCTTCCGGGTCGACGTTTGCCGGAAGCCGATCGATATGCACCTTGCCGGATGAGCAAATCCACAGGATGTGGTGATCATTTTTGTCCTTGCAGGAGGCATAAAGTTGTTTCAAGTCATCAAGGGTTGGGTTGTTGAGATCCATGATAGGGCTCCTCGTGAGACAGCTTCCGGTGGCACTCGGAAGGAAACGGTAAACAAGTCACTTACGGTAAAACCGGCCCGGATGGGCCGGAATAACGTTACTCGTCAATGGAACTGGTTCATGGTGTTGTCCTTGCCGCTCGCCTTGAGGGCTGCCTCGCCTGCGAAATATTCCTTGTGATCGTCCCCGATATCGGAGCCGGCCATGTTCTGGTGCTTCACACAGGCGATTCCCTGGCGAATCTCCTGGCGTTGAACGCCTTTTACATAGGCCAGCATGCCTTCATCAGCGAAGTAACCCTTCGCCAGGTTATCCGTCGACAGCGCCGCCGTGTGGTAGGTTGGCAAGGTAATGAGGTGATGGAATATCCCTGCCTCCCGGGAGCCGTCCCGCTGGAAGGTCCGAATTTTCTCATCGGCGATACGGGCCAGTTCGGTCTCGTCGTACTCTGCGCTCATCAACTTGGTACGGTCATAAGCCGATACGTCCTTGCCTTCGGCTTGCAGACTGTCAAAGACCTGCTGTCTGAAGTTCAGCGTCCAGTTGAAGGAAGGACTGTTGTTGTAGACCAGCTTGGCATTTGGAACGACCTCGCGGATGCGGTCAACCATGCTTTTGATCTGGCCAACGTGGGGCTTTTCCGTTTCAATCCATAGTAGGTCTGCCCCATTTTGCAGCGATGTCATGCAGTCCAGTACAACGCGATCCTGCCCGCTGCCCTGACGGAACTGGAATAGGCCGCTTGCCAGACGCTTGGGACGCAGCAGCTTTCCATCACGGTTGAGAATGACGTCTCCGTTCTTCAGTTCGGCAGGGCTGATCTCTTCACAATCGAGAAAACTGTTGTATTGATCGCCCAGGTCGCCCGGTTGCTTGCTGACGGCAATCTGCTTGGTCAGCCCGGCGCCCAGGGAGTCTGTGCGAGCGACGATAACGCCGTCATCTACTCCCAACTCGAGGAATGCGTAGCGAACCGCATTGATCTTGGCCAGAAAATCTTCGTGGGGGACCGTGACCTTTCCATCCTGGTGACCGCACTGCTTTTCATCCGAGACCTGGTTTTCCAGCTGGATACAGCAGGCTCCGGCCTCGATCATCTTTTTGGCCAGCAAATAGGTGGCTTCCGCATTACCAAAGCCCGCATCGATATCGGCAATGATCGGTACGATATGGGTTTCATAGCTGTCGATCTGTTGCTGGATTACTGCAGCCTTGGCGTTTTCATCGGCTGCACGGGCAGCATCCAGCTCACGGAACAGGCCACCCAGCTCGCGTGCATCTGCCTGACGCAAAAAGGTATATAGCTCATCGATCAAGGCCGGAACAGCCGTCTTCTCGTGCATGGACTGGTCCGGTAGTGGGCCGAACTCCGAGCGCAACGCCGCAATCATCCAGCCTGACAGATACAGGTAGCGCTTGTTGGTGGTCTTCAGGTGCTTCTTGATGGAGATAAGCTTCTGCTGGCCGATAAAGCCGTGCCAGCAGCCCAGGGACTGGGTATATGCCGAGGAGTCGGCATCGTACTCAGCCATGTCTTTGCGCATGATGGCCGCGGTATAGCGCGCAATATCCAGTCCGGTCCTGAAGCGGTTTTGTATCCGCATCCGGGCGGCATATTCGGGGTTGATAGCGTTCCAACTCTTGCCTGCTGTTTCTCTCAAGGCTGCGATGGCATTGATTTCATTTTGATAAACGGACATGGGGTCAATCCTTCTCGGCTGAAAATGACTTTCGAATAGTTTTTCCTACCGTGACCTGCGTGCCGCGTATAAGCGCAGCACTGGGCTCAACGTCGAGTGCGACTGAAGGAAGCGAAACAGCAGACAAGACATCTCTAGTGATACACCCTGCAGGGATACCGCTAAAGACGAATACCTTGGATCAGGTCGTTCACCTGATACTGACCGAACCGCTGGGGTCATCTAACCGTTTCCGTACAGTTACAACTCTATGTAGTGCTTTATGGGCAGTTACTACAAAGGATGGCCCGAGGGTTACCCGGAGCGCAGCCAGAAGGCCTTTTTGGCCTCTTTCTAGCGAAAGCAGGGTCAGATTGCATGACCTTAAAAGGGTCGTCAATGCTTTTTTGTAGTGAAATTATATTTGTACTACAAAAGTAGTAGTGATCAGACGATGCGGCTACAACCCAGCGTTCATGCACCTTTTAGGGTGAAGGGGCATCCTGCTTTTGACTGATAAGTCACCTGGAAGCATGGAGTTTTGTGCCGCTGAAGGAGAAAACGAAGAGGGAGTGGCTCTAGGGTGAGGGCGGGCACTTTACAAGTAACGCCGCAGGCGATGGTCTAGTTTGCTCATTTCAACCCTTGCGACATGGCTATCAAGGCTGGATGCCGTCCTTTGATCCAATGGACGATGCTATCGGAACGATGTCAGGGCAAAGCAGTTCTTAACGTCATACCTTTGAACACTGCTGGAGCGTTCACTATGCAAGAGGTTGCAGTCACTCATCACAAGAGGCGTGCAAATGGCATTCTCCAGCATTATGTGGATGCCGGTAGCGGGGCGCCCGTCGTGCTGTTGCACGGCTTTCCTGAAACTTCCTACGCTTGGCGCCAACAGATCCCGGTGCTGGCGCAGCACTATCGCGTTATTGCGCCTGATCTAAGAGGTTATGGTGAGACTGAAAAGCCGTCGACAGGCTATGACAAGCGCACCATGGCCAATGACCTGTGTGCCCTGTTGGATAGTCTTGGGATAGAGCGTATAGCTCTGGTAGGCCATGACCGCGGTGCACGTGTTGCTACGCGCTTTGCCAAGGATCATCCGCAGCGGCTCGAACGTCTGGTCGTTATGGACAATGTTCCAACACGAACGGTTTCCACCCAGATGAATGCAATCATTGCAAAGCACTATTGGTTCTTCATGTTTCATCTGGTGCCTGATCTTCCAGAACGTCTCATTTCAGGCAAGGAGGACATATGGCTTCGACATTTCTTTTCCGATTGGTGCTACGACCCCACGACGATTACGGGCGAAGCCTTTGACCATTATGTCCGGGCTTATCAAATGCCAGGTGCGGTCCGAGGTGCCATGGCCGATTACCGGGCTAATGCTGAAGACCTAGCGCAGGATAATGAAGATGCGGACGTGAAAATCAGCTGTCCGACATTGTCACTCTGGGGCGCTAATTTCGAAGCAGTAGGCAAGTTGTTCGATATGCCGTCCGTATGGGCAGAGCTGGCCACAGACCTAAAGACCGTTGCCATCGACCAGTGTGGTCATTTACCCCATGAGGAGAGACCCGAGCGCGTTAATGAGCTATTGCTGGAATTCCTGAAGCCTTGGAAGGGCTAGCCCTGATGACCTCATGAGAAAGGTCAGGCTGCGAACCGCCTTGAGAAAAAGTACCTCGTCTCATTTCTCCCAAAACGTGCCGCACATGTCGCCTGTGACTGCCTGCACATGGGCTAAATAAAGTTTCTGGCATGAACTAAATAGCATTGATTTGTCTACATGGCACATTGATGCTATTTCGTGAAGTAGCTCTTCGTAACGAGGTATTGCATCTGCTAACGCAGGCGTGCCGTTACAAGACGCTTCATCATCCCCATGGAGAAGGGTCATATCTGAACAAGAGGAGGCTCAACGTAAAGCCCAGCAGTAGTACCTGCATGGTAAGGAAGAAATCTGGCAGTTAAAGAAGTCGCTGGAATGCAGCGTGGGATAGGCATACGCAACTTAAAAGGATTAAGGCGATGCAGGAAACAATCGTACAACCTGAGTCATTTGTTCAGGGATTAAGTGATTACGTCAGCAAAGAAGACGCAGTCAATACCCAGAAGACCATTCATCAAGACGCCTTTATTCGGGGACTTAAAGAGCGGCTACCCGCCGAGACGCGGGATACCTTTACCGCCGAGCAACTGGCCTCATTGAAGCTGGCCTTCGGTACTCGCCCCTGGAGCAAACACCCGGTCGATGTCCGGACTACGTTCAAATTCTTTCGTAGTCGTTACTACTTTGTAATGGTGGCTGGCAAAGGTCATGCAGACGAGCAAAAAAGAACATCGGAGCTTTCGTTATTTGCCAAGGCCTTTGTCAAAGGCTCGTTGATGCTGATCTGGTTCACCGTCGCCTCCATTCTGCTGACTTTCTGCCTTTACATTCTCAAGTCAGCTCTGAATATCGACTTTTTCCCGGACTTTTCCTTTGGTATCTGGGACTGGTTTCAAAGTCTGTTTGATCGTTGAGCCCGGTGCACGTCAGCCAGTGTTAGTCACCTGCTGGCGGGCCCGAAAGCCCACGAATCGCCTGCTCGTGCTACAGAGCAGGCGGAGGGTCATTGCCTAACGAAAATCGGAAGGGGATTTCCGGACGATCTTAATGGAGTGGGTAAACGTCGGCTTGCGGGTTACGCTGATTGGGCGCCGCGTCACGACATCAAGCGTAATGTTCCAGAAGCCTGTGCTTGGAACCTTGATCTTGGCGGGGAACCGGTCAAACGCGCCGCCGTGATAGGTATGCCGACCGCCGTTTTTGAAACTGCGAAAGTTGGCGTCGTTCATGAGGCGAATATTGCAGGTCTGCGAGCAGTCGATAACGACCATATCACCTTCGTTAAGGTGCTCGCGCTGGTGTACGAATTTCATTGCAGCTCCACAGCGCTGTCTTTCAAAGGTGAACGATACCATAGCCCGGGCGTGGCTATCCCATATGATTGGTCGTGTGCTGAGTCAGTAGTCGGTCTCACCTCTTCAACACAGGTGCCTATCTCCCGATCATCCTTGCGCGTGCAGTGCACTTACCCTTGCGTTGCTCTCTAATGCATCCACAGGCGAGCCATTTAGTGGCGAACGTGAAAAGGATGAGGGTTTAATGACTATACGCTCGAAGATATCGTCTCTGCTTCTAGCTGGCCTGCTGGCTTGCGGCTCTGCATCAGCCATGTCCAGTTCGGTACCAACCGGCACGACGTTTTATGATCCCGAAAAGGCGTATGGCAGCTTTGTGCTGTTTGATGGTAGCGACCAGCGTACCCACTTGATCGATATGAATGGCAATGAGGTAAAACAGTGGCGTTATCCTGGCTTTCCGTCGGTTGCGCTGACGCCGGAGCAGGCTGGTGGAGAAAAAGGGCACGTACTTGTGCAGTTGGGAAACCTGGACAAACCGGTTTCCCTGGCATCATCAGGGAATGGACTCTACAACCAGGTAGTAGGGGAAGTGAGCTGGGATGGACAGGTGCGCTGGCAGTGGGGAAGCCGTGAAGCCCCAGCCTATCAACATCATGACATACGCCGTCTGGCGAATGGCGATACCTTGATGCTGACCAGTGAACTGACCCCGTTGGCCGGTTTTTCGGCGCCGCAAGTGATTGATAATCTGATCCGACAAATTGATCAAACTGGAAAACAGGTCTGGCAATGGCGGGTATCGGATCACCTGGATGAGCTGGGATTTACACCCGAGCAGCTCTCGCTGATTCGTGAGTCGGATGATCCGGATTTTCTGCATCTCAATACGGCAGCACCCCTTGGCGCCAACCATTGGCACCAGCAGGGCGATTCTCGCTTTGCGCCTGACAACATCATGGTTAGCGCTCGCGACGCCAATGTGGTCTTTATCGTAGAGCGCAAGACCGGCAAGGTCGTATGGCGGCTTGGGCCGGATTATCCTGAGGTAAAGCTGGCCGGTCCGGTGCCACGACCTGTGGACCAGATCGTAGGCCAGCACGACACCCACCTCATTCCTGAAGGTTTGCCGGATGCTGGCAACCTCCTGCTGTTCGATAATCAGGGCAGTGCCGGTTTTCCTCCTGCACGCAAGGGCATTTTTTCAGCGTCCCGTATTCTCGAGATCGATCCCGTGACCCGCAAAATCGTATGGCAATATACAGCCGTACAGTCTGGCCGCGCACCCTGGACCTTTTTCAGTGCATTTATCAGTAATGCCCGCCGCCTGCCTAACGGCAACACTCTTATCAATGAAGGTCAGAATGGCCGTCTCTTCCAGATCACGCCCGCGGGGGAGATCGTCTGGGAATATATCAGCCCGTACACTGGCAAGTCGGCCCCAACGGATCGCTATGTGACCAACCGCGTGTACCGGGCAGAGGCGGTAAACTACGACTGGGCCCCATCCGGCACTCCGCATAAGGAAAATGCCGTAATGCCTGATTGCGAGCTATATCCAATGGCACCCCAATGCGTAAAAGTCGAGGTGGATTCAGGGCAATAGCCTGGCAGGAAACAAGTACCAGCATAGCCCGGTTGCGACGTGAAACAATGGGACCATCCCTGTCAATGAACGATAAGGCGTTTCATGGCGATCGATGAAGAACTGACTCTGAAAAAGCTGGAGATCTTTCTGGCATTCATGCGCAGCGGCAACCTGGGGCGGGCCGCAGCCGAGCTCGGAACGAGCAATGTCAGTGTCCACCGGGCTATCCACTCGCTGGAGAGTGCGCTGCGCTGCCCACTGTTCAAGCATGAAGGGCGCAACCTCACGCCACTGGATGGGGCCTTCGTTCTGGAAGCACGGGCACAACAGCTCATGCAGGATCTAACCGAGACCATACGGCTGACGCGTCTGGCAGCCGGTTTCTCATCCGACCGTTTCCGCCTGGGTGCGTTGTATTCGCTTACAGTCAAGACCGTGCCCCAGCTGATCATGGGGCTCAAGCTTCGACGTAGCGAACTCAATATCGACCTGATTCTGGGCTCCAATGCCGACCTGACCTACCGGCTCAGGAACATGAAGCTGGATGCGATGCTCATCGCGCTGGATGACGGAATGGCTGATCCCGATTGCGAGAGCGTTGAACTCTTTCGCGATGACATCTATCTGGCCGCGCCTGCAGACTCACCGTTCACTCATCAGGATGTGGTCGATTTGCGTGATCTGCATGGAGTGCCCTTCGTGACGTTGACTGAAGGTTTTGCCACCTTTAGGGATGGACGGCAGGTGTTTCATCAAGCCGGGTTCGAGCCGGAGGTCATCATGCAGGTCAACGATATCTTCTCGCTCATGAGTATGGTCAGTTCGGGCGTGGGCTACGCGTTACTGCCGGGGCGGGTCGAGGCGGTGTATGAAAACCGCATTCGTCTGGTGCCGCTAGCCCCTCAGTACCGCTTGCAACAACGAATTGGCGTAGTGTTCTTGCGTAGCAAGGAGCGTGATCCAAACCTGCTGGCGTTTCTTGCTGAATGCCGGATGTATGCACGCAAGATGAATGCGGAGCCATAAGGCTCCGCATCACGCTCAGCCAAAGATTGCACGTGTGACGAGAAAGAGTAGCGAAGGTCCGAGCAGGCAACCGATCGCTGTATAAAATGCGGCCGTCAGACAGCCATAGGGCACAAGTTTCGGGTCGGTTGCAGCCAGTCCCCCAGCCACGCCGCTAGACGTTCCGACAAGCCCACCAAAGATGACAGCCGTGCGTGGGTTGTCCAGGCCAATATAGCGCGCCACAAACGGGGTCGCGACCATGGCCACGATGGCCTTGACCAGGCCTGCCGCAATGGAAAGCGCCATGACTTCCGAACTGGCACCAATCGCGGCTCCGGTGACAGGACCAACGATATAGGTGACGGCACCGGCGCCAATTGTGGTCAGGCTTACGGCGTCGGTATAGCCAAAGGCAAGCGCCACGGCAACCCCTGCAATGAACGACGTCCCTACCCCTACAAACAGTGACAGCACGCCGGCAAGACCCGCCTCCTTGAGCTCGTCCACGTTAACGCCGAAGGCAGTGGCGGCAATGGCAAAATCCCTGAGCATGGCGCCGCCCAGTATGCCCAGGCCGGAAAGCAGCGGAATATCTACCAGTCCCTTCTGGCCGCCCGTCGTGACCCCACCGATATAAGCCAATAGCAGTCCAAAAAAGATTGCAATGGCGGAGCCGTGCAGGCGGCCCTTGGTCAGCTTGGCGCTGAGCCAATAAGAAACCCACATGGTAACGCCTATCAGGGCAAAGGCGCTGATCATGCCGTACGCCTGGGTGACCTTGGTCAGTGATTCAATAATCATGTCAGTCACCGTTGTACGCTGGCCAGCTGATCAAGGGCAGGTGCTACCGTTTTTTTTCGGCCCACTTTGTTCAGTACTGGCACCAGGGCAAACGCGATGGCAATGGCTAGAAAGCCGGCAAGAATAGCCGCCGGGCCGCCCTTGAGTGCACCAGCCACATTTTGCTGGGCCGCCATGGCCACGACGATGGGAATGTAGATCGCGCTCCAGAACTCTACGCCTTGTTCGGTCTTGGGATGAAACTTGCCGTGCTTGCCGATCCAGCTACTTAGAAAGATGAGCATCAGCATGGCGATGCCAACACCGCCCACGTTTGCAGGGACACCGATTAGTTTGCCGAGCACTTCACCGATAAAGATGCCGGTCAGCGTGCAGATGGAGAGTAGAGCCACACCGTAGATAATCATTGTTATTGTCCTCTGGGTCGAAGTTCTTGTTCTTGTGCTTCGAAACACTAGGCGATCTCTCTATCGGTCGCGATTGGCCTCCTCGCGCAGCAGCGCAGTAATGGTGTCGGTCCGTGTACCTTGAAACGTTACTGCGGTTCCGGGGTTAATGACGCGTTTGGCAAGCGTGGTCAGCACCGTGCCGGGCGCCAACTCAACGGTAAGTTGCACGCCGCGTTCCTGAGCATTGCGTAAGGTCGCGTGCCACTCCACGGTGCGGCACATATTGAAGGCCAGATCATCAGCAAGACGCGCCGGGTCCATGATGAGCCGGGCGGAGCTACTGCTCAGGTAGCGTATCTGAGGGCGGTGCAAGGTTATCGACTGGAACGTGGCGGCGAGCCGATTGGCCGGCTCGGTCAATAAAGCGCAATGGGAGGGTACGCTGACGGCCAGGCGGCGTGTAACGCCGGTACCGCCTGAGCGAACCTTTTCGGCCAGGGCTGCCAGCGCAACGTCCGAGCCGGACGCGATAAACTGTTGTTCGGCATTGCTGTTGGCTAGAAAGACAGGCGCATCTGCGGTCGAGGTAGCCTCTATCAGGCATTCAGCCTCATGACGCTGTAGCCCCAGCATCGCCAGCATTCCATACCCGTTGGGAAACGCCTCTTGCATCAGCTTGCCGCGCAGATCCACCAGCCTTAACGCATCGGTATAGTCGAGCGCGTTAGCTATAACGGCGGCTGGGTAGGCACCAATGGAGAGGCCAGCGACATAGTCCGGGGCAGGGGCCTGTTCCAACAACAGACGTGCACTGGCAACGCCTGCAATCAACAGGCAGAGCTGAACAGCATGTGTCGATTGCAAGGCCTCAGCGGTATCCAGCATGTCGAGCGACACATTGAGGATGGCTTCAGCTTCCTGCAAGGCGTCTCGCACAACCGGCTCGTCTGGCAGCGCGTGTAGCATGCCTGGCTGCTGCGCACCTTGGCCGGGGAACAGGAAAAGGCTGCTCACGCAGCGATCTCCGCCAAGTGCCAGGGATCAGTGACCAGACAGGCTCCACTGGCTCGCTTGAGCAGGACACGGCTGCTTGACTGCGCCCACTCACGCAAGGCAACGCCTCCCTGGGGGGTTTCCAGTTGAATGTCCAGGCGGCACGGTGCCTTGTCCAGCTTATTCAGCAGGGCTAATGCCTGTGACCGGGAAAGAGGTGCGGGTGCACGTATGAGCAGATCGAGATCGCTTTCAGCGTGTAACGTGCGGATACCCGTCGCAAGCTGGAAACCCGCACTGCCGGTCACCCCCCAGACGAGACCGGTAGCATCCAGGCAAGGTTTGGCCCATACCAGGGCTGTCATGGCAGGTAGATCAATCGGGTGACTGCTGACGGCCGCAACCAGTTGTTCGGGTGACCGGCTACGAACGACATGGTCCAAAGCCATCCAGGTGCCGAAACGCTCTTCGCGCCCACGGCCGCGTATACCTATGGCCACAACGCCGGGTTTGCCCTCGGCTCGACGAACAACGACTGGCTCCCCACCCGCGACTGCCGCGAAGGCCCATTGCGGTGCTGTGGTAGGCAGCTGCTCCGGGGTAAATCCCCAGAGCAGATCATGTGGGCGAGGGGCTGGCTTCATAAAGCCTCCATAATCAATTAGAGTCACCATTGCTCCAGCAACTTTTCCCGCACCTGTCGTGATGCGCTGCGATTGGGGGCGTCCAGGCGGCCACGCAAATCATGCGATCCTGCCGCAATATCGGCCATGGCCTGTTGCAGGCATTCGCTTACCCGATTGATATCGCCTTCGGTAGGACGTTCGATGCGCTCGACCGATAGCGTCTCCCATAGGAGACCCAGCGAGGCATAGTTATCGAGGTCGTATGCCATGGGTGGAATGTTTGCCGCCAACGCTTCCAGCTCGTCGACGCTGCGCAGGGTGATGCGTGCTGCTGATGCTTTGCCCATTGCATGCACCTCAACACCGGGATCGCGCAGCGCAATAAGACGATTGGCCTGATAGCCATGAGCAAGAAACGCACCGGACATCGCCTTGCCCACAATCAGACCCACTACCGGATGGCCTGCGAGCCGAGCGCGTGCATACGCATCCACTGCACCTGCTAGGGCCTGGTGGATACCCAGTGCTTCCTCACGGCGGCCATACGCCTGGCTTGGTACGTCAATGATGGCGACCAGTGCGCGTTTGGTGTCGTGATCGCGGTCGGCCTCTATAACTTCATCAATGATCTGACCCAGGCCCCAGCCTTCGAGCAGCCCCACCTCACCGCGGCGAGCGCGGGGAAAGGGGTTTTGCTCATCGGGGACCACTGCAATCACGCGAGCCGGTAAGCTGCCCAGTGTTGTATCGCCAACCTTCAACGAGGCGGGCAAACTCTCAAAGGATTTCGCATTAGGTGAAAGTGCGTTGAACCAGATCAGTCCACGTGTAGAGAGGTTCATTTCACACCTCCTTCATCGCCCGCGGCATATAGGTTGCGGACGGTTACCGCCTCGATGGGTTGTTCGGGTTCAAGACGGTGTAGGCGGTCAAGAAACCAGGCGTACCGTCGGCTGCGTTCGAGCGCAGGCTTACCCTGTCTGAAACAGGTACGAATCTGCGCATGAATCGTCTCGGTATCATCGGGCACATAGGCGTCCACAAGACCCGTTACGTGGCGCTGCTCACCCCCGGTCAGGCTCCAGATGAAGGGGCGATCCCGAGAGTCATATTCGTCGATTCCCGCTTCCTGCTCGATGACTTGAGGACCATTAAGGCCCAGCCGTGCTTCTTGCGTCACGATCAGATAGCTGCACAGTCCGGCAGCGATGGACATACCACCAAAACAACCAACGGGGCCGGCGATAACGGCCACGACCGGTTGATACTCTCGGAGATCGACGATAGCCGCCTGGATTTCAGCAATAGCGGCCAGTCCCAGGTTGGCTTCCTGCAGACGTACGCCACCGGTCTCCAGCAAAAGCACGGCGCGGGTTGGGATACCGTTACGGTTGTCTTCAGCCGCCAGCTCCAGAGCACCAGCAATCTTGGCTCCGCCCACTTCACCCATGCTTCCACCCTGGAAAGCGCCTTCAATGGCAGCAATTACAGCAGGCTGGCCGTCAATCGTACCCTTGGCAATGACTACGCCATCATCCGCTTGCGTCACGATGTCCTGCTTGGGTAACCAAGGCGACATCATGCGTTCAAACGGGCCGATCAATTCGCGGAAGCTGCCCTCATCGAGCAGGGCGCGAGCCCGCTGCCGGGCACCTAATTCAATGAAACTACGAGGTTGGAGTAGGCGTGCGGTATCAGTCATGGCGCGCTCCTTCCAGCTGTAGTTCTTCCAATCCCTGCTCAAGACGCAAGCGCACGACGCCGGGCGTAGCGCCAAAGTCGTGGATTTCGATATTTAACGCCGGTGGCGTCTGCTCACGAAACATCCGCTCGAACAGGTTTTGCCAACATGCCGCACTGCCATTTACCGATGTCACGACATTCAACGTGAGCGTGCCAGCCTCACCGGGCTCCAGCAGCACCTCTAGGTCTCCCGAGCCAACACAGCCCACTAGGGCTTTACCCTGAGAGGGCTGGCCGGCCGGAAATTCAAACGTTAAGGTTTCCATGAGAAAGCGCTCCTCTGCAGGCGGAATTCCAGGCGATCAAGAAACAGTGTGGCGGCCAGCAGATCGGCCGCGCCACCTGGGGACGCATTCAGGCGTAGTAACGCGTCGTCCAGCTGGCGCAACGCGCGTCTCCCAGCCAGGGTTGCGCTGCCACCTTGCGCAAGGAATGCCTGCGCGCCTTGTTGAAGTGCATCCAAGCCCTCAAGGCCCGCCCGATGCAGGACGCAGGTATCCGGTAAAACGGCCATGATGGCGATAAGGGCATCCAGCCGCGCATTTTGCTCTCCAGAGCCTTCCGTCCGGCTTTTCAACAGCTGTGGCAAACCGTGCCTTACCACAGCGGGAAAGCCCGCTTGCGCCTGTTCACGGGCGCCGGGAAGACCGTATCGGGCGCAGGCTCTGAGACCATGACTGTTCTGTGCCTTAGGCGCAAACCGGTCAGGCAGCCGCGCCAGCAGAGCAGCGCGGTGAGCCACGTCCGCAGGAGAACAGTGTTCCGGCTTAAATGCCGCAGCAGCAGTCAGCAGGCCCAGGGCCCAGATCGCGCCACGGTGCGTATTGACTCCACCAGTGGTTTCCAACATGACACTTTCGCCCTTGCGGCCCAGCTGACCCAGCGTCTCGCGCAAGGACTGGTCCAAGTCCTTCGCAGCACTGGCGGCTTCCGCTATGTCTTGAAAGGTTTGCCGCAGTGCATAGGCCGAGCTGTGCATCAGCCCTAGGTTCAGATCTGTATGCGCGCCATTACTGCGGCGATCGACCAAACCAGGCTTGGGCGAAAGATCTGCCTCGTCGATAAGGACGTGCACCGCCAGATCCGCCAGCTGCCCGGCGATGGAGGAGGGAAGGGGTACCGCGATCAAGGCACGCATTACCAACTCCTGAATTTGGCTGGAGGGTTGTAGAGGCCGCCTGACCACTCGACAAGATCGGCAATGCTCTTGGCTGCCAGGAGCTCACGTGTAGCGTCGGTACGGCGAATACCCAAGTCTTCCGGCAGAGCCAGCAGGCCCTCACGGCGCATCTGCTCGGTTCGTTTAGGATCGTGGCGTAAACCGATATCAGTCACACCTGCAACCGCCGCAATCAATGCTCGACGCTCCTCTTGAGAGCGGGCCTTGTACAGGTAGGCAATTCCTTCCTCTGTGAGCAGATGCGTGACGTCATCGCCATAGATCATCACAGGCGCCAGCGGCATACCGCTTTTCTTGGCTACATCGACGGCATCGAGCCTATCGACGAACGTGGGTTTGCCACCTTCCTGAAAGGTCTCGACCATCTGCACCACCAGTTTACGGCCACGCTCAAGCATGGCGGTCGGACCTTCCTCCACTCGCATGTCGAGCCATGCGGGTGTGCCGTGGCGACGGCCATGAGGATCATGTCCCATGTTGGGTGCGCCCCCAAAACCGGCCAAACGTCCACGTGTTACGGTGGAGGAGTGTCCATCACCATCCACTTGCAGCGTTGCGCCGATAAACAGGTCGACGGCGTATTGCCCTGCCAGCTGGCACATCATTCGATTAGAGCGCATGGAGCCGTCACGTCCGGTGAAAAACACGTCCGGTCGGGCTGCGATGTAGTTTTCCATGCCCAGTTCGGTGCCAAAGCAATGAACGCTTTCCACCCAGCCACTTTCAATCGCTGGAATAAGCGTGGGATGCGGATTGAGCGTCCAGTTACGACAGATCTTACCCTTGAGACCCAGGCGTTCACCGTATGTAGGCAGGATCAGTTCAATCGCAGCCGTATTGAAGCCAATCCCGTGATTGAGCGATTGCACGTTATGCTTCTCGTAGATCCCACGAATTGCCATCATTGCCATGAGCACATGGACGGGTTTGATATGACGAGGGTCTCGGGTAAACAGAGGTTCGATGTAAAAGGGCTTGTCCGCCACCACTACAAAGTCGACCCACGAGGCAGGGATATCCACGCGGGGCAGATCACTTGTGTCGTCCACCAATTCGTTGACCTGAACGATGACGATGCCATCGCTAAAGGCACCTGCTTCGATAAGGGCGGGTGTGTCCTCGGTGCTGGCGCCGGTATAAATATTCCCGTGGCGATCTGCCTTGAAGCCAGCGGACAACACAACGTTGGGAATCAAGTCCACCAACAGCCGTGAGTAGAGCTCGATATAGGTATGGATAGCGCCAACTTCCAACAGTCCGTCTTCGAGCAGCTGACTGATACGCAGACTCTGTGTGCCGGCAAAGGAGAAGTCCAGTTTATGGGCGATACCGCGCTCAAACAGATCCAGGTGTTCGGCGCGCCCTACGCTTGGCATGATCATGTGCAGATCATGGAGCTTGCCAGGATCGGCCTTTACCAATGAGCGAGACAGAAAGTCAGCCTGTTTCTGATTATTGCCTTCCAGCACCACGCGATCACCGGGGGCAATCAGCACCTCAAGGGCTTCAACGATGCGATCGGTTCGGATGACCGCGCCTTCGGCATAGGCACTTGCCTTGGCGACTCGCCGCTGCTTTTCGGTGCGCCGCCGCGACCATTGAGGTGGAGGAGAGGTTATTGTCATGATGACTCCACGAAGTCCGCTGTCGTGGTCTCACGCTAGACCTCCGCAGGCGGACCTTCAATCAACCTCACCGTCAAATCGTTAACCTGAGCGTAACGATTTGAGGCGTGTAGCCACGTGGTGATGGTGCCCATACCGAACGCTGAGCAGTGATTACTTTCCTCGCGATGCGCAGGCTGCTAAAACATACATACCTGATTTCGGCTAAATCCCTGACTGGCTACTGCGCAGGAGAACCGCAAGATGACGAGCCTTGCAAGCGAGTACGCTGAAGCGTTGGACTCTATGACGTCCCGTCGCGTTGAGCTGGTCCGTATCGTTGAGCGCTTTGCTCCTGACTTTGGTGTCCACCCAACTGCCATTCAGCCACTGCATCTGATTCGTAGCGATCAGCCGACACAGACCATCCATACTGTTCATAAGCCAGGTCTTTGCATCATTGTGCAAGGAGCAAAAGAAGTTCAGCTGGCGGAAGAATGCTACCGCTACGATCCGCTTCACTACCTGGTGGTTTCCGTTACCCTGCCGCTGGCAGGCAAGGTGATCGAAGCGACCAGCGATAAACCGTATCTGTGTCTTCGTCTCGATCTCGACCCTTGCGAAATCGCTCAGCTGGTTTCAGATGCCAGTCCGATCGGCGTCCCTGATCGCCCGGCGGAGCGCGGGTTGTTTCTGGACCAGATTGATCCGTCCATTCTGGACACCATGCTGCGCCTGTTGCGGTTGCTGGAGTCTCCAGATGACATTCCCATGCTTGCGCCCATGGCGATAAAGGAAGTCTACTATCGATTGCTTAAAGGTAAGCATGGGCATCGCCTGTATGAAGTGGCGTTTGGGGATAGCCAGGCCCAGCGGGTGGCGCGTGCGATTGATTGGTTGAATAACCACTTTTGCGAGCCGCTCAGTATCGATGCCTTAGCCAAGCACGTAAACCTTAGTACATCTGCGTTTCACCATCGTTTCAAGGCGGTTACCGCCATGAGTCCCTTGCAGTATCAGAAGCAGTTACGCTTGAACGAAGCGCATCGGCTGATGATGTCCGAAGGTCTGGATGTGACCAGCACCTGTTACAGAGTGGGCTATGAGAGTCCCTCGCAGTTCAGCCGGGAATACAGCCGCTTTTTTGGCGTATCGCCGGCCAAGCACATTGGGCAATTCAGGCGAAAGGCATAATCCGCTTTGGTATCAATATGATGCTATCCCGACTAGGGACTTTTAGGTCTGGAAAGCCAGTTAAATGTTTTGGCATCATACTCTGAAGGAGGTTAATGACTTCAGAGCATGATGCCTTTTTAATAGTGATTACTTGCCCCATTCAGGCCCACCATCGGTGGCGGTTTGTCCTCCATCCACAGGTAGCGTTACGCCTGTAATGTAAGCGGCCTCTTCGCTGGCCAGGAAGGCAATGGCGGCGGCAATTTCTTCCGGTTTCGCTGCACGGCGCAAGGGAATACGCTCCCACGCCTTTTCAAGCAAGGCCTCGTCATCCATGATCTTTTCTACCATGCCGGTAAGGGTAAGACCGGGACACACCGTGTTAGCCCGGACTCCATATTTGCCATAATCACAGGCGATGGAGCGTGTAAGGTTGGCTACGGCTGCTTTGGCTGCACAGTAGGCAGCATGCGACCAGCCGCCACCCAATGAAGAAACGGACCCAACATTGATGATGACCCCCTTTGCACGAGCCAGATGTGGCACTGCACGACGGCTGATATAAAACACGCTATCCAGATCCGTGCCCATACAGGCTCGCCAATGATGATCACTGGTTTCGCTGATGCTGCCGACCAGATTCATACCTGCCGCATTAATAACTGCGTCTAGCTGACCAAACCGTTCCACAGTATGATCGACCAGCCGGTCGCATGCTTCGCGTTGCGACACATCTGCCACATCGGTCATCACCCGGTCAGAAGAAAATCCATCGGCTACCGCTTCAAGGCGTTCAGCGTTTCGTCCAGAGAGAACAACCGAAGCGCCCTCTGAAAGAAAGCGGCGGGCCGCTGCTTCGCCGATGCCAGAGCCTCCGCCTGTAATAACAATGACTTTTTTGTCAAATCGATTCATGGTTCATTCCTCGCAGGGTGAACAAACAAAAGGTCATTTATCAGCCGGGATAGTCGGCACCGCGCGAAACGGCTTCCCAGTCTCCAAAATCTCGGGCAAGTTCATCTAACTTGCCTAAGGCGCACTCGAATGCGCTATTGCCCAGTAGTAAGCGTGCCGGTTTTTCCTGGCTTTCTACTGCTTTAAAAATGGCTGCGGCGGCTCGGGCAGGATCGCCCGGTTGCCTGCCAATCGACTGGTGATAGGCTTCGATAGCTGCACCGGCTGTTGGTGCATAGTCTTCATGGGTGTGCGGCGTTTCATGCGCTGACCCTGCCCACTCCGTACGAAACGCACTGGGCTCTACCGTCATGACATGAATGCCTAACGGCGCCACTTCCTGGCGAAGTGTTTCTGATAATCCTTCAACGGCGAATTTGCTGGCGCAGTAGTATCCTACCGCAGGAAAGCCGCAGAGCCCGCCGATGGAGGTCAGATTGACGATGATGCCCTGCCGCCGTTGGCGCATACCAGGCAAAGCGGCTTGAAGCATATTCGCAACACCATAAAAGTTAACATCCATCATCTGGCGTACCTGGTTGAGATCGCTTTCCTCCACTGAAGCGAAATACCCAACGCCGGCATTATTCACCAGCACATCTACAGCGCCGAAAGCAGCTTCGGCTGACTCGATGGCGATCTTTGCTTGACGCGGGTCTGTAACATCCAGCGGCAGTACCAGCGCCTCACCTTTATTCTGAAGGTCCTTTAACTGCTCGGGCTTGCGTGCCGTTACCACTACGCGGTAACCCTGAGCCAGTACGTATTCCGCAATGTGACGGCCAAACCCAGTGGAGCAGCCTGTTACAAACCATACGGGGGAGTGTGCTGTCTGATTCATAGGATCTCTCCTGTCATGTTGATAACGGGGTTATGCAGGCTCCAGATCGATCAACTGAAAAGCCCGCATGTCAATCTCACCGTCCATAAGTGCTGGGAGCTGCGCCAGAAAGGCTTTTACATAAGGCCGCTCAAGGTGAGCGGCGAGGTCTTCTGGAGAGCGCCAGACCTCGTGGATAAACCACTCGTTCGGCTCGTCGCGACCTTGATGAACCATATAGGCGAGGCAACCCGGTTCATGGCGTGAGGGTGCTATTAATGACATCAGCTGCTGGCCCAGCACCTCTGTCTTACCCGACCGGGCGCGAATGAAAGCGATATTAGTAAACTGAGACATAGGGAGGTCTCCGTAGTCATCCGGGGCCTGCTGCCCTGATAGAGCAGCAGGTGTACGAAAGGACTCAAACGGTGGTATAGCCACCATCTGCCATGACAACCGAGCCGGTCATGAAGCTGGCGCGATCGGAAGCGACAAACGCAATCACTTCGGCAATCTCCCTGGGCTGGGCGACTCGCCCAATCGGAGCACGGGTGGCATGTTCACGCAGAAAGGCGCGACCGTCGGGCATGATGTCATCCAGAATGCCGGTCTCTACATCGCCAGGCGCGACGACATTCGCGCGAATATTATGCGGCGCGCCTTCAAGCGCCAGAACCTTGGTCAGCTGGGCGACAGCCCCTTTCGATGCGGCATAGGCGCCGATAGTGGGAAATGCCACTTGGCAGGCATAAGAGCCTACATTGACGATGGCGCCGCGCTTGTTATCGACCATAACACGCATCGCTTCACGGGAATGCAGGAACATGCCGCGTGCGTTGATATTCATGACCTTGTCCCATTGCTCGATGGACATATCGGTCACATTTACATTGAGAATGACCGCAGCATTGTTGACCAGAATATCAACCCTGCCAAAGCGCTCCATGGCAAGGGCAACCGCACGCTGCGCGGTGGATTCTTCGGCTACGTCGCCTACCAGCGCAGCGATGCGCTCTGATCGTTGCTCAAGCTCGACGACGGATGGCTTGATATCTTCAGCGACGACATACGCGCCACGCTCGGCAAACAGTGTGGCCACAGCTTCGCCAATCCCACCGGCTGCACCGGTCACAATGGCAACTTTACCTTCAAGTTCTTGAATGGGAGTGGTAGTCATCATGTCTCTCCTCAAATGTTCAAATGCCGCAAGCGGCTGTTGTTGAAGTCGAGATCACGATATCGAGTTTGCCCGGCGTGATAATCGCCGCGTTTCTTCATGCCTTATGAAGGAAGGCTAAATAATCGAGAGGTAAATAGGGCAGGGATGAAAGGGACGCATAGGACGGCCGCTTCTACGGCAGACATAACAAGCGTTAGTGTCGGTTAGCTAAATCCAAATGCTGATAAGGGCTTTACTGGCCGCGAATTATCATGTGTTGGCTCGTCAACGCCTGCGCGCGGAGTCTTTTTTCAGAAAATCGATAAATGCCCGTAGCGAGGCCAGCTGTTGGCGCTGACGAGGGTAGCTCAGATAAAAACCATCAAACGGCGCGCACCATTCCTGCAGTAGCGGGACCAATGTTCCAGCTTGGATAAAGGGCTCCATCTGGTCTTCCAACCAGAAGGCGATGCCTACACCATTGACGGCAGCCTCAATGGCAACACGCTGATCGTTGACAATGAGCGGACCTTTGACGGCTATCGCGAACCACTCAGTATCACGCTTGAACTCCCAGCGATAAGGATGAATCTGGCCCGGCCAGCGCCAGTTGATACAGCGGTGATTTTCCAGGTCATACGGCGTTTCCGGATACCCGTACCGCTCAAGATAACTCGGCGAGGCGGCTGGAATCTGCCGGAGTTCTGGCCCCAGCTTGATCCCTACCATGTCCTGCTCGATCAGCTCGCCCAGGCGCAAGGTAGCATCGAATCCCTCTGTGACGATGTCCACGGGTCGATCGTCCAGCACGACATCCAGTTCAATCTCGGGATAGGCCTCCGAGAAAGGTTGGAAGATAGGCTCGAGGAATACACGCGAGGCCAGCCGTAACGCATGAACACGCAAGCGGCCGGCAGGCCTTTCGCCAAACAAGCACGCGTGCTCTACCGCGTCGGCCACCTCCTGCAACGCAGGTCTAAGCCGTTCAAGCAGGTGCTCGCCGGCAATGGTCAGACTTACGCTGCGTGTCGTGCGATTGAAGAGGCGCACCCCCATGCGCTCTTCCAAACTACGTATCGTCTGGCTAAGTGCAGAAGGGGATACCTGCAACTCTTCAGCAGCCCGAACGAAACTGCCACGTTCAGCAATCGCCACGAATGCCTGGAGTTCCGCATAATTCTGACCACGCATGGTAAGCATCCTGTCTGGTAGGTCTGCCTGAAAAGCACAGCGTACGGAAGCACTATGAACGCAAAGGCTCTTTAATCAGCACTGATCACCTCAAAACCCGGTATGGGAGCCTCAAGTGCAAGTGCAGCTCTGACCGGATCAAAGTACTCGCGAATGAATGCAATTTTTCCGTCTTTTACGCGGATGAACAGCACATAGTCCTGGTGATAGGTCCGGCCAGTCGCTGTGATGATACCTTCCGCCTTTACTTCCGCACTCGCTTCATCGGGACTATCCGAGGCATGAATTTTAAGGTCATAAAAGCGGAACTGCTCTACCGCACCCACGAACCAGCCTACGTGATGAAGCACCGCTTCACGCCCCGCCAGTTGTGCGGGATGCCCTAGTGACGGGGCAAAGGGAAGCTCCCATAAAAGATTATCCGCAATCAAGGTTTGCCATTGGGGCTGATTGGCTACGAATGTGTCGAAGTGTTGTTGCAGCAGTTCGGTTGCAGTGCGCATTGCGGTCTCCTGATTATGTAAGTGAAGAACAAAAGCGCTGCTCAGCCGAACAGCTTGATAGCGGTTGTTGCCGTTAACTCACCTTGGTGCCGCGCACCCTCAAGCTCTGTTTCGCTCGGCAGACGTGAGCCGTCTCCCGCTGTGATGGTAGTAGCGCCATATGGTGCGCCACCTACCACCTCTGTAACACCCATTTGCCCTTGATGGCTGTAGGGGAGTCCCACAATCGTCATGCCGAAGTGCAACAAGTTGGTGATGATGGAGAAAAGGGTCGTTTCCTGGCCGCCGTGCTGTGTAGCTGAGGCCGTAAAGGCACCGCCCACTTTGCCATTTAATACACCGCGTGCCCATAAGCCGCCTGCTTGATCCAGAAACGCGGCCATCTGGCTGCTCATCCGGCCAAAGCGGGTCCCTGTGCCCACAATGATCGCATCGTAATGCTCAAGATCGGCAACGGTCGCTACCGGTGCTGCTTGGCCAAGCTTGAAATGCGCGCTCCTGGCGATCTCTTCCGGTACCGTTTCAGGGACACGTTTGATATCTACGTCAGCGCCTGCCGCACGCGCGCCTTCGGCTACGGCTTCAGCCATGGTCTCGATATGACCGTAAGAGGAGTAATACAGAACCAGAACCTTAGCCATGTGACGTCTCCTGTTTGGAATAAGCGGCCAGTGCCGCAGTGGAGAAACTTTCGCATGGCTCAAGATTCGAAAATAGCCAGCTAATATCGACCGGTTTGTTCGATAAAATAGAATAGTGGCAATTAGAGATTTTGTGCGGCCTGTGCCTTGAAGCGATCTATTAACCATGTGGCAGCAGGGCCAGGCGGTGAATCGGTACGATAAATCACGGTAAAGTCATACGTGCCCCCAGGGCAATCTGGCAAATCCAGTAATACCAGCCTTCTTTCGGCAATATCACTCTCTACCATGGGCTGCGGCATGTTTCCCCAGCCAATACCTTCCTTGAGTAGCATGTGTTTGGAGCCCAGGTCAGCCAGACGCCAGGTGCGGGCGCTCATAACGGCGTATTCCTGCCCCTCGGTCAGTGTGGAGCGGTCCGTCAGGACCAGCTGAACATGCTCTCGGGTAGCGCCAGGAGCGTTGGCGCTGGCTGAAGCTAACGGATGGCTGGGTGCTGCAACCGGCACCAGGTCAACGCTGCCCACTGCAATCCGCTCCAGACCGTCAAGGTTAGTAATCAAAGGACCGCTGACACCCAACGCGGCGCCTCGATTCAGTACCCGTTGCGTGACGGCGCCTAATGCTTCTATATGAAGGTGGAGAGAAACCGTGGGAAAGGTTTCTCGAAATACCTTCAAAGCATCTACTACCCGCGCACTGGGCAACATGACATCCAGCACCAGATGGATCTCGGCTTCAAGACCTTGCAGGAGTCCTTTTACCTTGGCACGCAGTCCATTGATGCCGCTATATACCATGCGCGCTTCGGCTAATACCGTTCGCCCCGCGTCTGTCAGCTGAGGTTTACGAGTAGTTTTGCGATCAAAAAGAGTCACGCCCAACTGCATCTCAAGGTTAGCAATGGTATAGCTGATAACAGACGTAGCCCGGTGTAGCTTACGAGCAGCCCCGGCAAAACTCCCCACCTCAACAACAGTAAGAAAGACACGCAACTGGTCCAGCGTAGGCGTACCGGGATCAGACATCATTTCGAATTCCTCGAACGTTTTAATGCATATTATCTGGATTTTGCTGAACGCCCATCTGTTTTAGTCTGGCCTGGTAATCACTTCCGAGTGAGGTCTTTTGCCTGCAATCCGCCGATTGCACCTATGCCCTGCGAGGCCCGCAACCATGACGTTATCGAATTCTGCATCCGCTATTGAGCATCTCATCCTGCCAGCCGTGAGAGACTTGGGTGATGGCTTTAAAGTACGCCGCGCCTTACCTTCTGCACAGCGACGTACCGTAGGCCCCTTCATTTTTCTGGACAGCTTTGGACCAACCATTTTCAAGGCAGGCGAGGGGCTTGATACACGGCCCCATCCGCATATTGGTTTGTCGACCATGACTTACCTGCTGGACGGCGAGATGCTGCATCGCGACAGCGAGCACTATGTCCAGACCATACGGCCGGGCGAAATCAACCTGATGACGGCAGGTAAAGGAATTGTTCACTCCGAGCGCAGCACCGACGCGGTCCGCCAAACAGGCGGTACGGTATTCGGCTTTCAGTCATGGCTAGCCCTACCAGTAGCCCATGAAGAGGCTGACCCAGGCTTTCAACATGTCAGCGCAGGAGAGATTCCTGTAATAGAGGACGAGGGGGTTACCGTCAGGGTACTAGCTGGCGCGTTGCATGATAAACAGGCACCTACACGCACGTTTTCTGATCTGTTCTACGCCGACGTGGTACTGGAGGCCGGAGCGCGCTATCGCATCCATAAATAACATGTCGAAAGGGCCATCTACGTCGTAAGCGGTGAGGTTACGGTGAGTGGGCAGGATGGTCGCTTCGGCCGGGACCAGCTGGTTATCTTCAAACCAGAAACCGAGATTGTACTAAGTGCAATGGGACTGACTCGGTTGATCTTGCTGGGAGGGGAGCCGCTTCCTGAAAAGAGACATATCTTCTGGAATTTTGTATCGAGCCGCCGTGAGCGCATCGAGCAAGCTGCCGAAGACTGGTGTTTACAGCGTTTTCCAGGCGTACCTGGAGAGCATGAATTCATCCCGTTACCGGAAACGCGAATCCGTCTAAAAGCCGGCGTGTAAACATCATCGCATTATCCTAATGCCCGCCCGGATGCCATTCGGAGCGGGCATTGTCTTTTCTGAGCCTACTCAGAGACTACTAGCCCCCGCTATCTTCTGAGCTTCACACCTTGAAGCTCAGAAGAGTTAGGCCTACAGATTATGTTCGATTAAATCGAATCTAATGGTCTAAATTAATCGGCTATTGCGAATAGCAAACCACAGGCAGACTTCTCTCCATCGAGACACATCATGGTGATGCGTCCTAAATGAGGATCTACTCATGTCACAGTCAGCCAACCTTGTTCAAACTGCTCCGCATACAGCCGCTTCCAATGCTTCAGCAGCTACAACTGCATTGCTGGGCCGGATATTGATCAGCGCAATCTTCATCCTTTCAGGCATTTCCAAAATTACTGCGCCTGCCATGATCATGGGTTATATCGAGTCGGTCGGTTTGCCGTTTCCTGCCGTCGCCCTCGGAGTTGCCGTGTTGGTTGAAGTGGTAGGCGGTATTGCGTTGGTCCTCGGCTATCAGACACGAGCAGTGGCTGCGTTCCTGGCCTTGTTTAGCGTAGTGACCGCACTGGCCTTCCATAACAATCTGGCTGATCAAAATCAGTTCATTCATTTCTTCAAGAATATCGCCATGGCCGGTGGGCTTCTTCAAGTAGTGGTTCTTGGGGCTGGCCAGTACAGCCTGGACGCCCGTCGTAGCTGATGGCAGATGCCAGGCTAGCGGCCTGGCATAACTTGCAACCCTTCGCTAGAGAAATCATCATGAAAGCCATACGTGCACAGCAATATGGGAACCCCGACGTACTCCGCCTTGAAGAAGTAGCTGATCTGACGCCGAGTAAAGGACAAGTGTTGATCCAGGTAGCTGGCAGCGGAATAAATCCAATCGACTGGAAAGTCCTCTCCGGTGCCATGAAGCAGTTTATCCCCTTACCGTTACCCTATACGCCAGGGGTTGAAGTCGCAGGAACGGTTATCGCATTAGGTGAAGGCGTAGACACATTCAGCCTGGGCGACGAGGTTTTTGGCTTTATCGGTATTACAGGTGGGTACGCCACCCAGGCCGTAGCGGATGCCGACCGTTTGGTCTTAAACCCCAACAGCCTTTCATTGCTAGAGGCAAGCGGTGTGCCGGCGGCAGCCTTGACGGCTTGGCAAGCCTTGCATGAGCATGCCGCCATTAAGGCAGGCCAACGTGTCCTGATCCAGGGAGCGGCGGGCGGGGTTGGCAGCATGGCCGTACAGTTGGCTCGTATAGCTGGCGCTGAAGTCATCGCGACGGCATCTGCCCATAATCATGATTACCTACATGCACTAGGCGCTACGCAACTCATTGATTACCGCCATGAAGCCTTTGAGAAAGTCGTTTCGGATATAGATATCGTAATCGACCTTGTAGGCGGCGAAACTCAAGCCCGCTCCTGGTCGGTGTTAAAAAAGGGCGGTGTGCTGGTATCGCCTGTTAGCGCGCCCAGTGAAGAAGCTGCTCGTAGCATAAGAGCAACAGGCAAACGCTTCGCTACCCGCTCAGATAGTAAGCAACTGGCACAGATTGCCGACTTATTTAACCGGGGAGCACTTAACGTGGAAGTAGAAACCATGCTCTTGTCCAACGCAGCTGACGCGCTACAGAAAAGCCTGACAGGCCATACCCGAGGCAAGATTGTGCTGGAGGCTGGAGAATAGCAGGATTCCAAACGTTAACATGATGAATACTTAATGGCCGGTTCTCTAAAACCGGTCATTTATTTTGGCCAATTTTGAAAGGTATTAGGGTTTGTCTGAAAAGTCGGCACGCATGCATCGCTCGATACAGGCCAGCGTTACCATGGCCTTGAAGCTGCTAGCCAGCTTGTCAAAGCGAGTACAGAGCCGACGCTTTTCCTTTAACCAACTGAACAGCCGCTCGATCACGTTACGCTGTTGATACTTAGGCCTATCAAACAGGCGAGGCAGACCTGGCAGGGGCTTGCGGTGCATCGTGCGCTGGGCAATCACCGGCTGCATACCGAAGCGGTCGCAATAGCGACGCAACCCTTCACTATCGTAGCCCTTGTCCGCGATCACTGTCCGGCAACGCTTACGTGGTCTGCCCTGAGAGCCAGGAAGACGCACCTGATCTAGTAACGGAATAAAGTTGCGCGAGTCGGCCTGCTGACCAGGCGAGAGGGTAAAGCTCAGCGGATAACCATTGGCATCGCAAAGCAGGTGAATCTTGGTACCTAACCCACCCCGGCTGCGTCCCAAGCAATGATCTACAGGTTCGTCCGGGCCCCTTTTTTTCCGCCTCCTGCCGCGGCACGGGTAGTTCGAATGGTCGTAGAGTCCACCATCCAGGTATCCAGATCGATAAAGCCATCTTGGCGAAGCTGCAGATGCAGACGAGTCAATACGTGCTCAAACGTTCCGTCGTCCCGCCATTGGCGAAAACGCTGATAGACCGTTTTCCAAGGGCCATAGCGTTCGGGTAGATCACGCCGTTTAGCGCCGGAGCAAAGGATCCAGAAGATACCATTGAGCATCTGTCGATCATCCCGGCGAGGACGGCCCATCTGGGGAGGAGAAACGATGTCTTCAATCAATGCCCAGCGCTGACTCGAAAGCTCGTAGCGACCTGTCATGTCTGCCTCCGCTTGCCACAACGGCATTAGGCTAACAAACGCGACTTTTCAGACAAACCCTAGTCTAGCGAGCGTAGCTGCCTGCCATGCTTTATATAGGATCCAATTGGCTGGTCTCGCGACCTACTAAACTCAACTGCAGCTATAGTCACCGGATACGTGAGCAATCGGTTACCGCTACAGTGATCTCTGGATCTTAAAAATTAAACAACAGTTGAAGGTTAAATTAAGGATACTTATATTTAATAATGATAAAAATAATGCCAGAGCACATGATCGATCAGAGGTCATTTAAGGTGCCCCATATATCGAAAGAATAACTATCATCCAATGTTTCGTAGCTTATTCCAATAATTTTATTTTTTTCTGCTTCTAGTTTGAATCTTTCGCTAACGATGATTTTTAAATTCTCGATGCATCTAAAAAGATCTAGAGAAATATCGCACTTCGGGACAAATTTTTTGATTTCATCATATAGTTCTATGTTTGGCCAAATTTCACTTTTTAAAAAATCTCCGGTTCTATCATCTTTAGAAACAGTATATTCTGAGTATCTCTTATCCATGGCCTCAATGCTTTTTCCTGGTAAAAAGTAAAAATAAGATGAACTTATTTCTTTGCCTTTATTAATTATTTTTAAAGGTATCGCTCTGTAAGGCACCGAAAATTTATTACATATATCTAGGAACCTACTTGATACAATTACTTCAGGGTTTTCATAATAATCGAACCCTATATTTTCAATATTACTCTCAGTTATATCTAGAGTATAAGATTCGTTTATTTTAATTTTTTCTGGTGATGGCTCATAAAGCTGCCACTCCCATTTTTCTGGGGTCCCGATAGACCCAAGCATATAGGGATTTGATAAACCATCAGCTTCATAGTTTAGAATATAAAATTTAGTTTCAATCATCTATAATAATCTCGAGGTCACTTGATCAATTACAAACTTACCAGACTCTAAGCCCTCTCGCGCAAAGCTCTGGATTTTACCTATTCCAAGAGCCAACTGAGTATCGGTTAGTCTCCCAGCTAAGAAGACTCTGTTCAAGTCGGTCAGCTTTCTGTTAACAGCCTCTGTATAAAGTCTATGACTAGACCAATGTCCTGGAAGACCTAAGGTTTTTGCAAGACTCTGGCTTCCAGGTAAAAAGATGCCATTGGGCGCGCCGTCACCATCGAATCCAATTGCTTTAAGCCTGGAAAATAATTTCTCATAAGCTTTGTGCTTCATCAGTTCTTCGGGGATAAGATGGTGATTTGCCATACCATCGCCAGACCTAGCACCCATATTTTGCCCAAGTTTCGTTGAGCACCAGCCTAAAGGGTCTAGCCAGCTTTGCGGATTTTTCCCGTACTGATAGAGATTCTCCCCACCCAACAAACCAATCGGATCCTGCGTTGTAAACCGTCCCACAACCGGATCGTAATAACGAAACGTGTTGTAGTGCAGGCCCGTCTCGGCGTCGCAGTACTGCCCCTGAAACCGTAGGTTTTGCTCGATTTCTCTGGGAGCCAGCGCTTCCAACGCACCCCATGTCTTGTAATAGGCGCGCCATACCATACCGCCGGTATCGTCCGTGACCTCAAGCGGAGTGCCGATCTGGTCGGTATGGAAGTAATAGCGCTTGGGCTTTTGATCAGGCTGGCCCGGATCAGTATCTAACCGGGCAAGTGGGGCGTAGCTGCCTGCTTCGTAGATATACAGGCTGTGCAGATCTGTTTTTTGCTCCTGCAGCATGCGCAGGCCTTGCCAGAGGAAGCGGGTGGTTTCGGTCTTGCTCTCTACAGAGACATGCTTGGCAATACGGCGGCCCAGGCCGTCGTATTCGTAAGTGGCCTGGCTGAGCGAGTCATGGCCGCGATAGGTTTCGGCTTTAACCAGGCGGTTTTCGCAGTCGTAGGTAAAACGCTGATAACCATTTGAACTGTGCCGCTCGCTGACGTTACCCCAGGCGTCGTAGGTGAGGCGCAGGTCTTTCCAGGCCTTGAGACGGTTGTCTGGGCTCAAGGCCTGGAGGCTGGTCAGGTTGCCGGCAGGGTCGTAGCCAAAGTCCTCATTACCGAGCTGGGGGTGGTGCGGTTCGCGGCTGCGCAGTTGACCAATGGCATCGTACTTGTAATCCGTAGCGCCACGGTGCTTATCAATCTGCCGCAACAGTTCGCCCGCCTTGCTGTACTCATAGCGACGATGGATGAGCGTGGCGGGATGTTCAGGATGGCCGAGCAGGCTGTTCTTTTGCGCGTTGAGTTGCGAGAGCTGTTCATGCGGCAACTCAATGGCCGCTTGCCAGCGCTTACGGCCAAAGCTGTCGTATCCAAAGCGGCTGGTTAGGCTGCCTTGGGTACGCAAGGTCTCCCTGTGTAGGGCGTCACGCTCGAAGTCGCTGATCAGCAAGCCGTCGAGGTTTAGTTGGTGCAGATGCCCGCTGCCGTAATAGAGGTGATTGAGTGTGCGCCCATCCGGCAGGCTAAGCTGAGTAAGGTTGCCTAGCGCATCGTAGGTGTAACCTAGTGCGCCCAAGGCTGACTGCTCTTGTACCAAGCGGCCAGCCTTGTCGTAGCTGAAGCGGAGAGCATCGGGCCGTATGCCCAGCGCTTTACCGTGCTCGCTGGGCTGCCGTTCAATGGCTACGACCCGATCCAGTTCGTCATAGGTGTAATCCAGGCGAGCATCCTGGGTCATTTTGCTGAGTAAACGACCTATGGCGTCGCGCTCAAATTCGCTTGAGCGTGTCTGGCTCTGTCTCGTCTGGTCAGCGGTATGCTCATCCATGCGGACCAGTGCGCCGGATACGTTGTAGCGGAAACGGCGGCGTAGTCCGTCTATACGAATTTCTTCTATCAGGCGATCGGCAGAGTCATAGGCGAAGCGATAGGCCGCCCCGTTCTCGTTTACCAGGGCAGCCAGACGCAGCGCTTGATCGTAGTGGTAACGAACCCGCTGGGCTTTGGCGTCCTTGCGCTCTACGGGTAGGCCGCGAGCATTACGAGTGACGCTTGTTGTACGCTTATCAGCATCAGTATGGGTAAGTAGCTGCCCAAGCGCATTATAGGTATAGGAATCTATACTGCCGTCAGGATGCTCGACCCGGAGGACTTCGCCGTCGGGTTTGCGATGCAGTCGGGTGGTTTGGCCGAGCGCGTCGGTTACTGCCGCAAGATGTAAGTGTTCACTGTAGGCATAGTGGGTGTGGTTGCCTGAGCACTCCTGATACCGGGTAACTTGGCCAAGGGCGTTCCACCAGTAATAAGTATTGTTGCCTAAGGCATCCGTTACGGTATGGGGTAGGCCATTATCGGCACTAAGATAGCGAGTGATTGCGCCAAGCTCATCCGTCTGAGCCAGCAAGCTACCTGCCTCATCGTATTCCCAGCTAAGTGCGCTGCCATCGGGCCTCGTCAGTGAGGTAAGGAATTCAGTATTGAGATGATAGGTATATACCGTCGAGCGACCGATAGGATCGGTGTCTTTGACTAGTCTTGAAAACTGATCGTACTCGAACGCTAGCGTATTGCTGTCGGGCAGCGTCACACCCGTTATGTTGCCTGACTCATCTAAGCCAATGTGGTATTGCTCACCGCTAAAGTCTTGGGCAAAAGTGACACGACGGCTTTCATCGTAATGAATAATGGCTTTGCGATTTAAGGCATCAATAATGTATGTCGTACGAGCGGTCAGATCATAGCTGAAGCTGTAGCGCTCACCATCACTGGTCCAATGCTCTGCTACTCGCAGGCTGCCGTCTGGGAGTTTGCCCCACCGATAATGACACACCAAACCTAGGGCATTTTCATGCATGACCATGAGGCCGTGGTCATAGCCAAAGCGTCGACTGGTAACGCCATTGCGATTAGTGACGCCAATGAGTTGATCCTGCGCATCGTAAGCATAGCGAACAAGGGTTTCTACCGGCTTGCAATCCTCGATACGCTCTACCCGCACCAAGCGGTTACCCGCTTCGTTGTAGCAGAGATGGATACGTACCATACTCTTTGAGTGGATATCGGTCAGCCGACCTTCTCGATACGTAAGCGCCAGGTAATTACCGTGAGCATCCTCGATGCGTTTGAGCGGAGCGGGCGTGCCATCCTCTGGTAGGTCGCCAAAATAGAGAAATGTACAGTCGAGGGTCTGCAATAGATAATGGCCGCCCTCAGTACAAACGATCGTAAACTGCTCCGCTGGATAAAAGACTCGCTCATTAGGATTTAGTAGTTCGAGCGGAATTTCCCGGCCCTGGTTATCGCTTAAAACCAGACGATCCTTCTCGCGCCTTAGGCTTTGCTCCCAGGGCATTACCCAGCCGCGCCCGAGAATACCCTCACGCTCGATGTCGCTGGCGTAAAAACGTGCCCAATGGATAGGCAGCAGGCCGGGAAGCGTAAAATCGATCTCACTGTCTTCCAGCAATAGTTTACGACCATTTACCGCGTCAACCGGATGGCCAAACAGTGCGCCGAAAGCACGCGTCAATACTGGGGCCGCTACTGCTCGTGTAAACGCTTCGGAAGCGGCAAAGGTGGCTGCAAACTTGAGCGCGCAGGGCATAACGGCTTTCAAGCCATTCTTGGCTGCCATTTTCACAAGGCTGCCTAAACCTCCACCGAGTGCCATCAGAACATCAACTGTGGTACGTAACCATGCCGGTACTTCGTCATCTATAGGCAGATAGGTCTGAGTTTCGGCTCCAACATTTACATTAGGAGAACCCGAGTCAATCGTTGCACCACAGGTGAGTTGATCTCCTTTACGGGCAGCGGGAAAACCGTTGATGAAGACTTTGGCTGAACCTTGGGCAATTTGCGGGGGCTTGCTATGCTTCTCACAGACGCCGGTGTCCGCCTCAACACGCGCAGCCGCTAGACCGTTGATAAAGGTATTGGGCGAGCCGGAAACAATCCCTCCGGCGGGGGTACTCATTGATCGTCCGATCGTTTCGCCGAGCGCAGTCAGTGCTGCTCCGCCAAAGCCAGCCAGTACGCCCGCCATCAGGGCAACACCAAAGCCGCAAGTAGCGGTTGCTACCGCTACTCCTACTACAAGGGCAATACCTATCGCCGCTCCGGCAAGAAAACCGCCTAACGCGCTTGTATGGACGATCTCATCGTCAATGCGAGCGGCTTCGTACATTTGACTTCTCCCTGTCACACGGATTGTCTTTCGCCGTGCGAAGCAAACCTGATGATGCTTATTGATTCCGCTTCACGAGTTAACGAGACGGAATAAAATTACTTAAAAGCTCTACCCACAGTGCATCCTGTTCTGATGTAAACGGTGCTTGTCCGCTCGCGGTAAAAACAAGAACGCGCTCGGGTGCCATTGGAAAAGCAGCCTGACGCTGATATACGTCTTTGCCGCTTGCCTTGTACCGAGAATCAATTTGGATACCCTGAATGGGGACGTTCATGGATAGCTGCGCCAGCTTTCTGTCCAAAGGTTTGTACTTGGCAAGTTTTGCGGCGATCAGCTCAACCTGTCGGTCAACATAATCATCAAGGGCCTCGTCCGAGGGTTTGGTATCTCGGGAAACCGTAAGGCTGAACGGAAAGGGGGCCGTGTCTCCCGGAACGAATACATTGATGGTGCGATCCTGAAAGCCAGCAGGTAGCCTTAAAGTACCTTCGTTGATCTTATAGCTCATGAGATTTCTCGAAATTTGGATTACTGGGAGGCAGAACCTGATCCATTCGTACCTGATGAAGGATGGAATACAGCATTGATCTGAGCATCGATTGAGGCCTTCACTCCTTGCCCCTCCGGTGAGGCTCCTGCCTTACTACCCGGCACATTGATGTCGAGAGTGCCGCCAGTGTTTATCTGGCCTGCGCCGCTGGCGCTGATATTGAATTCAACACAGGAAATATTAACGAGGCCGTTGGCGTACATCTCGAACACGCTTTCGCCACAAACAAGGCGAATACCTTCACCTGCCTCAATGAGATACGTTGAGCTGACGCTATCCACCTTCGAGCCGCCTACCAGCAGCTGGTCATCCACCTTGACGATACGCATGCGGTTCTGACCAATGACTACCGTTTCGTCCTGACCAATGGTTTTGATTCGGTCAACCCCTACGGAGTGGGTTTCACAATTGCCCACGTCAATGTCCATGTCGCGCTGACCGTGTACGTAGATCTGCTCTGCACCGGCTTTATCTTCGATTCGCAGTTCATTGAAGCCATTGCCGCCAGGCGTGCTTCTGGTCTTGAAGACTGTCCGGGTCTTGTTGGCGGGCAGGTTGTACGGCACCAGGTTTGCGGCGTGATGCAGGCAGCCTGTAATAAGCGGCTGGTCCGGATCGCCTTCCAGAAAGGTGACCAGTACTTCCATGCCGATTCGGGGAATCGTGACGGCACCATAGCCTTCATGGGCCCAGTTGCTGGCAACACGCAGCCAGCAACTGCTGTGCTCGTTCATCTGGTCCAATCGATCCCAATGGAATTCCACGCGGACGCGACCGTATTGATCGCAGTAGATTTCTTCTCCAGCGGGGCCGGTGACAATTGCGGTCTGGCTACCCAGGATTTTTGACTTAGGGTGCTTCAGGGCTGGTCTGAAGATCGTGTCCCAGGGCACTGCCGTAAAGAAGTTGCGATAGCCCTGCTGAAAGCCATCCTTGTCATCTACATGCGAGGATATGGATTCTTCTAATACTTGGGGTTGTTTGCCTTCATGTATTAGTTCGGTGAGTAACCAAAGATCGTTCCATTCACTGCGCGGATGTTCGGTCAGAGGCATGAAGTGACCAGAGAAAAGCGTCGGCAGGTCACTTTTACCGCGGGCGATCTGGTAATCCGAGCGATGCCTTTCCAAGGCACGCTGGCTTAACTGCTTGCCGCGGGCACGGTCCATGAACGCGCCAGGGTAGTCATAATCTTCCAGCTCTGGCGCCGCCTCGCCAGTCTGGGAAGCCTTCATGGTGAGCTTGGGTTTTTCAAAGTTATAGTCCCGGCGGCTGACCTTGGATGTCCGTGTTTCAACCTGGACTGCAAACTTTCGTATGACCTGATGATCTGCAACCAGTCCGGTATCTTGCTGGAAAAGCGCAGGGCTCAGTTTTGGGAAGCAGGTCTGATCATCACCAAAGACCATGATGTGTTCGGCCTGGGTATGCTCAAAGTGATAATGAATACCTTCCTCTTCACAAAGCCGATTGATGAAGTGAAGATCGGTCTCATCGTACTGAACACAGTATTCACGTTCTGGGTAAGCCGAGCCCAATTGGAAACGAAAGGCATTGGATAGGATGCCATGCTCTTTCAGAACGGTAGCGATGATGTCCGGCACGTTAAGGTGCTGGAAGATACGCTGGTTATGCCGATGGCAGAGATAATGAACGCGTGGCACGAGCGTGACACGATAGCGCGTCATGCGTTTACCGGACTCGCCTTGTTCGGCGCTGTGAATCAGGCCATTGAAGCCTGTACCCGTCTGGTCCAGTGTCAGGAAGGCAGGCTGGTTGAGTAAGGATTCAAGATCGAAGTCGGGTCTTTCGCTGATCAATTCAATATCGAAACGAAAAGCGGTATTCAATGCTTCCCGCCCTGCAAATTCCAGCACCTGAAAATCATGAGAGACGCCGGGAATCTCAAGTATGAACTGGGTTTCGTTGGCTGGGGAGAACATCCTGGTTCCTCTGCTTCCTGCTCGGTATACAAGTCATGTCCAGGCGGGCGGCGTGCCGCTTTTCTGGAGATGCGTAAATTAATCCCATGCGCGGGATTGGCGGTTAGAGATATGGCCGCAGGCTAAACGAAAGCCAGTGGCAGAATCTTGCGCAGTAGCTAGAGGTGAGGTGGGTGTTATTCAAAAACACGAACCAGTTCTTACAGGTTTTTAGGCAGATATAAGTCGCTTTGGCATTTGGTGGGTTAAGCGGCCTAAGTCAGTGAGGCTCTCTGTGAGAGGTCTGATGGTTATGCTTGTTAAGTTTATGCATAAATGCCATGTTGAATGAAGGTTCAGCGCCGCTTTTATGCTTTGAGTGAGCCGTCTCTGCTCATACATTTACCAGGAGCCCCACAATGAAAATAATGGCCGCGGTTACGCACTCCAAAGGACAGCCTTTTAGTCTTGAGGAGGTTACGCTATCAGGCCCTGCCACCAACGAAGTGCTGATTCGGATCGTTGCGACAGGGGTTTGCCACACCGACGCCGTCGCGCGTGATCTGGGGCTGTCGCCTTATCCTGCAGTCCTTGGTCATGAGGGCGCGGGCATTGTCGAGCAGGTAGGCCGTAATGTTAGTGATCTGGAGATAGGCGATCATGTGGTCCTGTCGTTTGCGCACTGCGGTAAATGCGAAAATTGCCTGACCGGGCATCCTACGGTATGCAGGGTATTCAACGAGCTTAATTTTGGTGGCCGCATGGAGGACCATACCTGTCGGCTTCGCCAGGGAGATACCGAGCTCTCTTCCTTTTTTGGTCAATCATCCTTTGGCACCTACGTGATTGCCAGCGCACGTAATGTCGTCAAGGTCGATAAGGACGTGGACTTGGCGTTATTAGGGCCGCTGGGCTGTGGTATCCAGACGGGTAGTGGAACAGTCCTCAACCGCCTTCGCCCAGGGTTTGGCGATAGCCTTGCTGTATATGGCTGCGGTGCTGTGGGTTTGAGCGCGATCATGGCGGCAAAGATTGCAGGGTGTGCTCAGATTTTTGCAGTTGATGTGCATGAGAGCCGACTTCAGCTGGCCAAGGAGCTGGGCGCTACGCATGTGTTCAACGGTAGTCAGGTTGATGTGGTCAGGGAAATCAAGGCTGTCTCTTTGGGCGGTACGCACCACGCGGTTGAAACTACAGGGGTTCCGCCGGTTGTTCGCCAATGCCTGCAGGCGCTGCGGCCATTAGGGCAGGCGGCGATTGTAGGCGTAACCCCCGAGATGACCATTGATGTTCATAACGAGATCATGGCGGAAGGAAAGACCATGATGGGTGTGATTGAAGGTGATGCCGTGCCACGCCTCTTTATTCCCAAGCTGATCGAGTACTACAAGGCGGGGCGCTTTCCGTTCGACAAGCTTGTCAGGTTTTATGATTTCAAGGACATCAATCAGGCATTTGAAGATTCCAAGCAGGGAATCACCGTTAAAGCCGTCCTGAAATGGAATTAATGCCCGGCCAGTTACATTGCTAACGCCTGGCCTGATTGGCCTGTTGCAGTTGAACTTTCAGTTGCAGCAGGCAGAGGCTAAGAGTGGGATAAAGGACGCTGGGTTGTTCAGAACGTATCGATCATGCGGCCTAGCGTTTCCATTGCCTTCTCACTCTCAGCCGTCCAGGGATGGCCATAATTCAGCCTTGCACAGTTTCCAAACCGTTGGCTGGCCGAGAAGATAGGGCCGGGAGCAAGGCTGATACCCTGAGCGATGGCCATACGGAGCAACTGAAGCGTATCGACCCGTTCTGGAAATTCAAACCATAGGAAATAACCGCCGGTTGGGCGGGTTACGCGGGTTTCGCTCGGAAAATGCCGTGCGGCTGAGTCCAGCATGGCGCTCTGCTGGGTTTCCAATGCATGGCGCAATTTTCGTAGGTGTCGGTCATAGCCACCATGTTGCAGATAGTCTGCAATGGCCGCTACAGCAGGAACCGAAGGAGAAATGGTCGTCATGAGCTTGAGGCGATCAATGGCCTCGGTGAAGCGTCCGCCAGCAACCCAGCCCACTCGATAACCCGGCGCCAGACATTTCGAAAACGAACCGCAATGCATGACCAGCCCATCATCATCAAAGCTTTTCACGGCTCGTAACGGTTGGTTGGAGAAATTCAATTCGGCATAGACATCGTCTTCAATCAATGGAACCTGATGCTGCTTCAAGAGTGTGTACAGCGCCTGTTTCTTCTCGAAACTCATGCTGGCGCCCAAAGGATTTTGCAGGCTGCTCATGAGCCAGCAAACTTTGATAGGAAGATGAGAGAGGCTGTGCTCCAGCACATCAAGATCAACACCTTCCCGTGGATGAACGGGGATCTCGACGGCCTTCAATTTTAAACGCTCCAATACCTGAAGCGTCGCATAGAAAGCAGGTGCCTCTATTGCAACCAGGTCGCCTGGGCTCGTTGTACTTTGCAGGCATAGGTTCAAGGCTTCCATCGCCCCGTTGGTAATAACCAACTCCTCAAGCGGGAGACGAGTACCGTTGACCCTATAACGAAGGGCTATTTGACGGCGCAACTCATTGTTGCCTGCCGTCATGTCTGCAATAGCGGCCTGGGTTGAAAGGTGTCTTAATGCGTGGGTCATGCTGCGGGCAAGGCGAGGAAGCGGAAACAATTGTGGACTGGGAAAGGCAGACCCAAATGGAGTGGTCGCAGGGTCCTTGATAGAGTTCAGGATGGAGAAGACCAGTTCGCTGACATCCACCTCAGTGGTTTCAGCCTTGTGACCAGTAATTTCAGGCTCATGCAGCGGGCGCTTGGCATGCTCACGTACGTAATAGCCTGAGCGGGCGCGGGCAATGATCAGCCCTTTATCTTCCAGCAGATAATAAGCCTGAAATACAGTCGAAGGGCTGACCGTGTAGGTACGACTGGCATGACGTACCGATGGGACTTTTTCACCCGCCTTAAGTACACCGGTTCGAATCAGGTTCGCAATTTCGTCAGCAAGTCGCTCGTAACGTTTCATGCTTTTCGCTGCAGCGCTGGTGGTTGATGCCTATACCGTATTGGTGTCTATACGAGCGCTTACGACTTAAAACAGAAGATTGAAAGCGGTTGCGTCGAGACACTGATGGCCTTTCTATGCATTAGCGGTCGTTCTTCTGCACGTCCTTTCTATCTTTGTTTAGCTGTACGCCAGCGTAAAACCCCCATCCCAGTAGAACGAAGGCCAGAAAGCCAAACAGTGACATGAAGAATACGTCGCTCATGATTGAAACCTCTTGCGATAGCAGGGAAGGGTAAGCATTGAGACAGGCATCGTAGCGAATGGATGTGTTTGCTAGAGCAGCTCTCTACCGGCATTACCCATGTGGCTACAGTAGGGCTCTAGGCGTGCGCAAAACAGATTCAGATTCTTAATAAAAAATCGTATCAGATGTTGAGTCACCCTTTTTTGGCATTGTTGCACGCCGCTAGCTGAGTAGTCTCAATACGCGTTGACTCTGGTAGACCGCCTTCAGCTTAGGCTGATTTGTCTTCAAGGCACGACCCTTGTGACAAAAAATGTCACTGCTGGTCCAAAACCGTTACGCTTGGCCAACAGCATTTTGTCAACTCTTTCATGCTTGGTAAGCGTGTAAATTTTATGAATTTTTTAAAACTGCTTTCTCTACCCCTAAATTTTGTGAACGTTGTCGAAAGTAATTCGTGTTTCTTTGGAAAAATCTAAAACAACTGTTTCACAAACAGCTGTTTAATATAGAGAAAAATTTTTATAAGTTATTGATTTTAAATATATTTTATATGTATTGACGAAAAACAATAGTGTCATATTGATATTGATTTCACTGCTTTTTGAGTGGCACGCTTTTCTCAATCCCCCGGTAGTACAGCCACGCTCGGCCACCAAGCAAGGTAGTTAGTTCTGCCTGAAGACCAAAACGATAACAGTCTTGATACGAGCCTTTTAGGTTCGGCCGTTAAGTGCGCACTTCAGAAATGACACTTTAGGTTTATTGGGAAATTCATGAAAAGCTCAAGCAGGCGTTCCCGTAGTCTGGCTTTCAAAGTAATGAGGCAATGCGCGCTACCATTGGCGGCGTTACTGGTTTCGTCTTCGGCTGTGGCATCGGTCGACCTGGTGGGGCTGAACTTGTCTGGGGCTGGCTTCGCATCACACGTGCTGCCCGGCATCAACGGAACCAATTATATATTTCCGACAGAATTGTACTTCAAGCAGTGGAGTGAGAAGGGCATAAAACTGGTGCGCTTCCCAATTATCTGGGAGCGGCTGCAGCCTACGCTTGGCGGTGCGCTGGACGCTAAGTATGTGCAATTGATCGATAGCACGTTCAGCTATGCAGAAAAGCATAACGTAAAGATCATTCTGGACCTTCATAACTATGCTCGATATCGCGGCCAGATCATTGGAACAAGCGGTGTGCCTTATGCGCGATATCAGGAGATCATGACAAAGATCGCGCAGCGTTGGAGCAGCCAGAAGTCGCTTTATGCCTACGACATCATGAATGAGCCTAATGGTGCGCTGAACTATTGGAACACGGCAGCTCAATACGGCATCAACGGCGTACGTGCGGTTGATACCGTTCGCCCCATTATTGTCGAAGGCAACGGGTGGGCCGAGGCTACGCGCTGGGAGCAGTGGAATAATACGTTACTCGATCTCAAGGATCCTTCAAATAACCTTATCTTTTCTGCGCACACCTACTTTGATAACAATGCGGGCGGCAATTACGAGTCCGTTGACGTCAGCAAGCTTGACCCCATGTATGGCGTTGAGCGAGTCAAGCCCTTTATCGAATGGCTAAAGAAGCACGGCAAGAAAGGCTACATCGGTGAGTTTGGCATCCCGGACAATGACTCTCGCTGGAATACCATCATGGATAACATGCTGGCATATCTGGCGCAGAATTGTATTCCAGCCACCTATTGGGCGGCAGGTCCGGGCTGGGGTAACTATTTCATGTCTGTGGAGCCTATAAATGGTGTTGAGCGTCCTCAATGGCCTACTCTCAAAAAGTACGTCAATAACACCAGATGTACTGCGTTTGGACCTATAAACGGTACCGACGCAACAGCACCAAGCCAACCCGCTAAACCGGCTCAGCCGGCAGTTCCTACGCAGCCTGCTACTCCATCAAAACCTGCCACTCCTGCGCCGAGTAAGCCTGTTACAACAACACCTGCCACACCGAGTCAACCCGTGACTGCACCTGCTACACCAGCCGTGCCTGCCATGCCAGCAAAACCAGCAACTCCTGCACCTGCACAGCCCGCTACGCCTAGCCAACCGGCGAAACCTGTCGTGCAACCGGTAACGCCTGTCACCCGCAGCGGGCTAGATCTGGTCGGCTTGAATTTGTCAGGCGCAGCGTTTGCTCCATACGTCGTACCCGGCAAAAACGGTGTTGACTACCTGTATCCCACAGAGGCGGATTTCAAGCAGTGGAATCAGAAAGGGATCCGTCTGATCCGCTTTCCTATTCTATGGGAGCGTATACAGCCTAAGCTCAGCACAATGCTTGATCCCAACCAGGTTGGCTTGATCCAGACCACTATGAACCTGGCCCAGAAATACAACATCAAGGTTATCCTGGATGTACATAACAATGGGCGCTACAACGGCAATATCATTGGGGCGGGGCCGGTTACCTACACCCATTTCTGGGACCTGATGTACCGAATTGCTTACCGCTGGGCCAGCCATCCTGCCCTGTATGGGTATGACATCATGGCCAAGCCGCATGACATGGATAGTTACTGGCTCAAGGCTGCCCAGTCTGGAATCGATGGCGTACGAACGGTGGATCATACTCACCCGGTGATTGTGGAAGGTAATGCCTGGTCCAATGCATCGCTATGGCCCTATTACAATGACAGTCTGCTCAGCCTCAAGGACTCGGCCAATAACATCATCTTTGCAGCGCACGTCTATCTGGACAAGGACGGCAGCGGTACTTATAGCCCGGAAGATACCAGCCAGCTCAACGCGATGCTGGGCGTCAATCGTGCAAAGCCTTTCGTGGATTGGCTGAAAAAGAACGGGAAGAAGGGCTATATCGCTGAATTTGGCGTGCCAGGTGACGATGCTCGCTGGCTGCCACTGATGGATAATCTGTTCTCATACCTCCAGCAGAACTGTATTCCTGCCACGTACTGGGCGGCTGGTCCGGGCTGGGGTAGCTACAAGCTTTCAGTAGAACCCTTGAATGGCCAGGATCGTCCTCAGTGGGCCACGCTGCAAAAGTATGTACAGCGTTCTAACAGCTGTACGGCAGTAGGACCCGCTAAGTAACGCCATGACGGAAAAGCCGCCTTCGGGCGGCTTTTTATGAGGTTTGATGTACGTCGCGAATGATCGATTCCGGTTTGACAGCACGGGCGGGAGTAAGGCTTAATTCGCGCCCTTCGTTTAACCCTCCTTTCTAAAGTGGTGAAGCCAGTGCCCTGCATCAACCTTTACATCTGATCCGACAACGGTCCCGGTAAGCGGTTGATTTGCGCACTGCGTAGTTCTTATCTGTAAGTCCTGAGCGTTGTCGGTTTTCCCTGTTTGTTTGGAGAAGACCATGACTCTCGACCCGCGCGTCTATGCGCAATTACATGAATTATTCAAGTACCCGAGAACACCCCACCTGGAGTCGTCGCGCCTACAAGAAGGTGATAGCGACCATGATCAGGTAAAGCTGAGCACGCTGAAAGAGCAATTCATCGTGGTGGAGGAAAAGCTTGATGGCGCTAATGCAGCAATCAGCTTTTCCGCTAATGCTGAACTCCTGCTTCAGTCACGTGGGCACTACCTTATCGGGGGCTCACGGGAGAAGCAGTTCAACCTGTTCAAGCAATGGGCACGCGTCCATGAACTGTTTCTGCTTGAGAGACTTGAAGATCGCTACGTGATGTTTGGCGAGGTAATGAGCAAGAAGCATTCGGTTTTCTACGATCAGTTGCCGGGTGTCTTTTTCGAGTTCGACATCTGGGATCGTCGTAGGCAGATCTTTCTGTCAACCGCTGAGCGCCGCGTGTTGTTAGCCGGCGGGCCTGTCCTGTCTGTACCTGTGCTGTATGAGGGTCCTGCGCCTGTAAGGCTCAAAGACCTGCTGGCACTGGTTGGCAAGTCCTGGGCCCGAACCGATCGGTGGAGAGAGCGGTTCGAAGATACAGTGAGGCGTGAAGGGCTAGACCTGAGTAAGGCATGGTCTCAATGCGATACCTCTGATCTGATGGAAGGGCTTTACCTGAAAGTCGAGACAGCCTGCGAAACAGTCGCACGGATGAAGTGGGTCAGGCCAGATTTCGTGCAGACCATTCTGGACGCCAATGAGCATCACTTGCGTCAGCCCTACATTCCCAATGAGCTTGCGCCCGATGTTGATCTCTATGCACCAGTACCTATCGTGACGTGGGAATGTTTGAACAAACAATAACAAGGAGAAATGGAATATGGATTTTCAAACACTTGAGCGCCTGGTTGCTGCACCAGGCCAGCAGCCCGACTTCAAGGGGTGCGTAGAAGCAATACCGGCACTGACTCGGTTGGCAAGTACGCCGCAGGAGCCCGCCTATCATGGGGAGGGTGATGTCTGGACCCATACCTGTATGGTGGTTGAAGCCATGGTAGGTGGAAGTGCCTATGAACGCGCAAGTGCTGAAGAGCGTTTCGTGCTGTTCTACTCGGCACTTTTGCACGACATTGCCAAGCCGGACACTACTGTTATAGATGAGGTCACTGGGCGTATCGGCCAACCGGGACACTCTCGTCGTGGCTCAATTGATGCCCGCATATTGCTCTGGAAGGCAGGCGTGCCATTCTCGTTGCGAGAAACCATTTGCCGAATCATCAGTGTGCATCAGGTGCCGTTCTGGGCGTTGAGCGGTGATCGCTCAGGACATTCTCCAGAGTTTCTGGCACATCGCCTGTCCTGGGAGCTACCGCTCTGGATGTTGATCGCTATGGCCATCGCGGATATGGAAGGGCGTATCTACCCGAACAAGCAGCACGTACTGGATGATATCGTGTTGTTTCAACAGTTGGCGGAGGAAGAAAGCTGCCTGTATTCAGCCAAGGCTTTTCCTGATGATTACACGCGGATGAGCTATTTTCGCGGTGCCCGTATTCATCCGGCGTTCAGTCATTATCGGGAGCAGAAGGGCTCCGATGTGGTAGTCATGGCGGGTCTGCCTGCCAGTGGCAAGAACACATGGGTCGCAGAAAACCTGCCAGGGCTGCCGGTCGTTTCTTACGATGATGCACGGGACGCACTGGGGCTTGCCCATGGCAAGAACGAAGGGGCCGTCGCTCATTATGCGGTGGATACCGCCAAGGCGCTGTTACGCAAAAAAGAAGCTTTTGTCTGGAACGCAACGCATCTGTCCGGCCAAATGCGCAAGAAGACCCTGGATTTGCTCTACCAATACAACGCCTCAATACGAATCGTTTATCTTGAGCAGCCGGAGCGGGTCATTCTTCAGCGTAACGCCAGGCGAAACACGTCATTGCGAAATCAGGATATCCAGCGCATGCTCTGCCGGTGGGAAGTACCGCTGCCGAGCGAGGCGGACTGTGTCGAATATCTGGCCTAACGCTCACACCTCGCTCTTGTCGTAGAGCGGCTTCTTTTTCCATTCGTTGCCCTCTTCAGGCTCAGGTGCCTTTTCTTCAACAGGAGGCGCCTTGAGTTGCTGTTCGGCCTGGGTCTGTTTCTCGATGGCATTCTCAGCGGTCTCTATACCGCTCTCAAAAGCTTCGCGCTGGGCTTGAAACGCCATTTGATCAGATTGGTTGCGAATATATTGAAGGCCACGTTCATAAGCGCGCTTTGCCAGGCGGGGCTGGTCTGACTCAAGCGCTTGGGTGGCCATGTTATCGAACATTTCGATATTGCTGAGCGCAAGCCAATATCTGACTGACTTGAACCAGCCGGAAGCATCCGCCTTGGTAAGCAGGCCATCCTGTACGGCGCGGTGAACCTGACTATTAAGGGTTTCCAGCTGAAAGCTCACCTCTTTGAAGGCCGCCTCGCTTGACAGAGGGCATGGTTGATTCTCGATCGAAATGTCCAAACCGAGTTTTTCCTGCTCCTGCAGGAGGGACTCGCGCTCCGTCAGGGCTTCGGTAGGTTTTTCCAGGCGGCCGATGCGCTGAATAAGGTTGAGTTCTAGTCTGACCAGAAGCTGTTTGAGTTCAGGTGTCATGAACTGGGCTGGAAAGGTTTCCGACAAGGTGCCGATACGGTAAATCCGGTCATTCAGGTCTGCTCGCAGACGAGCCTTATCCAGTTGATAACGGTCTGCAACCTGGTCCACATAGGCCATGAATAAAAATAAAAGGATGCAGCTGACAAACATCAGCGCCAGTGCTGAGGTGGACATGTGTCGTTATACCTTCTGTTCGAGCAGGCCTTTCCAAGACCTGAATGCCTCTAGTGAGAATGTGCGCCCGGAAACTTCAACCCGAGTGCAGTGCCTTCCTGGCGTCTCATGGTTTGCCAGTTGGAGGCTTTCATTAGAAGGCTATCGGTATAGCGTTGGTTTTCTTGAGGAAAATAAATAGAAAAAAGAGTGAGCTGTCTGAGGCATGCCAGAGCCCTTTGGCACACCGTTGATTGAAACAGACCGGAGCAGGGCGAAACGAGCCGGTCACGTGCTCGGCTGAGTACAATCAATCCTCCTGCTTACGTTTATTGACCCCCTAATACCCTCTGCAAAAACTCTATTCAGGCTGATACGACTTCGACGTTTAAAAGCGCCGAAGGCACATATCAATAGCAATTCTGCCTGGAGTAACCTTGGGTGGAGAATACGTACAGGTCTCCAGAATTACGACGTCTGTCTTAATTCCTGCCGGTTGTTGATGAGGCTCAGCATTGCCAGCACGGTAGCTACCCAGCCGGTATACATCAGTTGATTTGAAAGAACACCGCGAACAGCTCGGATTGGGATTTGATGTTGAGCTTGGTATAGATATGTTTTCGATGGACCTTGACGGTCTCGACAGAAATATCCAGCTTCCGCGCAATTTCCTTGCCGGAGCAGCCACTCAGTACGAGGCGTGCAACGTCCATCTCACGGGTGGTCAACGGCATTTCGCTGCGTTGGCTGGTTGTCTCCAGCCGGTGTTGCCACGCTGGAACAGAGGGCGTAGTGGAACCTTGCTCGAAGCGTAGGCGCTGACGCATGAGACCCATTATCCAGGGTTGAATCAGACCGAGCAGGGCTATCTGGTCAGGTTTGAAACGCTGGCGCGAGCCAAGGGACAGGCAAAGCGTCTGATCAGCATCGATCTGGCAGTTGATCTGGATTTCGTCAGCGACCACGTTCAGTCGGAAGTAGAGGCGATAATAATCGGTTTGCTCAAAACATTCTGGTGCGACGTCGTCAAGCCGAACCAGGCCATTGTGGGCTCCCTCACGAGAGGCGATGTAGAACGGGTCCAGAAGATACAGGCCGTTGATGTAGTCCTGAAACAGCGGATCAGGTCCGCCATCACTGGTCGGACTTTCTGCCAGTACAACGGGCCTGCCAGCACTGAAAAGCAGTGCTACCCAGCTGTCGAAGGGCAGATAGCGCGCCAGTAATCGTACCAGCCTGATCCAGAAGTTGGGGGCATCGAGCGCATCAATCAGTTGACCAACCGACTGATGCCAGGCGATATCCTTTAGTTCCATACCCATGCCTACCTCAAAAGGGTTAACCCACCGGCGTGATTATCATGCCAAACCGTGGGCACCATACTGCCAAACCAATGTGTTCGATACGGCTGATGTATCAAGGAGCATTCATGAAGATTGAACTGGCCCAGGTGGCTGGCCGTGATGGCGACAAGGCTTACAACCTGCAGACGGCATTGGCGGCTATCGAAGCCTGTGCACCGGATACACAGCTTATTGTGTTTCCAGAAACGCACCTCAGCGGTTTTCCAACCCATGAAAACGTGGCAGATGTCGCCGAGCCCATTGATGGCCCGACGATTAGTCGGGTTCGTCAGGCTGCGCATGCCAGACAGGTCTCGGTCGCCATCGGCTTTGCTGAAGCGGATGGCGAGCGTTATTACAACACCACGCTTCTGATTACCCCGAATGAAATTGCGCTGAGTTACCGGAAGACGCACTTGTGGTCGTCGGATCAGGGAGTGCTATCGCCTGGTGACCGCTTTGCGACCTGTCTGTGGAACGGTGTTCGGGTCGGTCTGCTGATCTGCTATGACATCGAGTTTCCCGAAACCGCCCGCGCGCTGGCGCAACTGGGTGCACAGCTCATTATCGTAACCAACGGCAACATGGACCCTTATGGGCCTGTACACCGAGCCGCGATCATGGCCCGCGCAATCGAAAATCAGGCGTTTGCCGTGATGGTGAACCGCGTGGGTGAAGGCGATGGCGACCTCACCTTTGCAGGAGGCAGTGCGGTAGTCGATCCCTTTGGAAACATGCTGGTCGAGGCCGGTCGGGAAGAGGCGCACTTGAGCGCATCGCTGGACCTGAGCCAGCTTCAGGCGGTGCGCAAGGATTATCGGTATCTCAATGACCGTCGCCTGAGTTTGCCGGGAGAGCTGATCGAGCAACCGGGAGGGATTCGCGAACTTATTATCTAGGCCAATAAACGTATAACAACAATTATCTTTTTTGCTGATTCAGCACTGCCACAACACCCGACCGCGTAAGCGCGGTATCAACAATCACTATACGGAGTTGTTCATGGCCCATCTGCAACGCACCCTTTCGTTAGGGGCGGTGATGCTGTTCGGCATCGCTTACATGACGCCCATCATTGTGCTCGGCACGTTTGGAGTTCTTGCCCAGAACACAGGTGGGCATGTGCCTTCCGCCTACCTGGTAGCGCTGGTTGCCATGTTGTTTACCGCCATCAGTTATGGTCGCATGGCGGCGGCGTTTCCGGTTTCAGGTTCCGCGTATACCTATGTACGCAAGGCTATAAGCCCCAAGCTGGGCTTTATCGCCGGCTGGGCGGTTCTTCTGGACTACCTGTTTCTGCCTATGGCGATCTGGCTGATTGGCGCTGCCTACCTGAGTTCCGCATTTCCCGCTATCCCTCAAGCGGTTTGGGTATTGGGCTTCATCGCACTTACTACGGTGATCAACGTAGTGGGGCTCAAGCTCGCCAGTACGATTAATACAGCCTTGATGCTGGTTCAATTCCTGGTACTGGCTGCCTTTGTGGTGCTGTGCGTCCATTATGTACAGGGCTCTGGCGAGCCGTTGTTCACGCTGGCACCGTTTACGGACGGTCATTTGCAGTGGCCGCTGGTCATGAGCGGCGCGGCAATAGCCTGCTATTCGTTTCTTGGATTCGATGCCGTAAGTACTCTGACGGAGGAAACCCGGAATGCGGAGCGTACGATACCCAAGGCAATCCTGCTGGTTACTCTAGTCGGCGGACTGGTGTTTATCCTGGCATCTTACTGGGTCCAGCGGGTACACCCAGGCATGGCGTTCGCCAATGTCGACTCTGCAGCTTATGAGATTGCCCGTAACATTGGCGGCGATATCTTTGTTTCGCTGTTTCTGATGGGGCTGATTGTGGGGCAGTTCACGTCTGGTATGGCTGCGCAGGCCAGCGTCTCACGGCTACTGTTTGCCATGGGCCGTGACGGTGTGCTTCCCCAGTCGTTTTTCGGTCAGCTTTCAAGGCGTTTCGGTACGCCAGTCAACAATCTGTTCCTGTGTGGCGTTGTTGCGTTACTGGCATTGAAGCTGGATGTAGCGACATCGACCTCGTTCATCAACTTCGGCGCATTTCTAGCGTTCAGCCTGGTGAACCTTGCGGTAATCTTTCACTTTTATCTCGGTGCGACTCAGCGCGGTATACGTGAAATCCTGTTGTTTCTCATCTGCCCGTTGCTGGGGCTCAGCGCAGATCTCTATCTCATGATCAGCCTGGACTCGATGGCCATTCTATTAGGGTTGAGCTGGCTCGCACTCGGAGTTATCTACCTGGGCAAACTCACGCACGGGTTTCGTACTCAGCCGCCGGAAATGCAGTTCAGCGAAGCGGAGTAGCGGGCCGTTTAGGTTTATCACGGCAGGCCTCGAAGGGCCGCCGTGAGGTTGCAAAAGCAGGCGTATCGTTGCTTTTATGTTTTCAAGCGGCTACCGAGCCTCGACTGCCTGCTTGAGCGCCGTCAGCCCATCTTGGTAGAACTGCGTGAATAGACTTTCAGCCTCCGCCTGGCTGATATGGGTCGCTGTAAAGGTACAGAACCATTCAACCTTGGCGCTCTTTCCTGATACATCCGTGAGTACACGCAGCGTAGAGTCGTAGTCCTTGATCGGGGCAGGTCCTTCGATGATGGTGTAACGGTAGCTTTTTTCAGCCTCGTTAAAGCTTAACAGCCGCTCAATGATGACGTTACCTTCGATATCCTTCAGATGCCGGACCCGACCCCCTTCACTCAGCTGACTTTCGACTACAAACGGCAGCCAGTCAGGCAGGGAGCCGAAGCCTCCCATAAGTTGCCATATCTGCTCAGCATCCACATTGATCTCGATCGAAGCATAGGCGTTGGTCACAGCGATTCTCCTAGCATGAAAGAAACAGGGCAGGTCAGCATACGGCCTGAAGACAATAGAACGGCATTCGAAGAGTACCGTACGTTACGGTCATGCAGGTGATTAATCCCAAGCGGGTGCAAGCCCTTCAGGGCTGACCTCACGAGCGTTTCGCTCAAGTAAGGCGATTTTTGCCATGTCCTCCTGATCCAGACGCAGCTCTTGGGCTAACAGATTGCTGGCCAGATTCTCTAACTTGGTCGAGGAAGGGATGACTGCATATCCCTGCTGTAACGCCCAAGAGAGGGTAACCTGCGCTGGCGTTGCCTGATGCTTATGGGCAATGGCCTTAATGACAGGGTCCTTGAGTACCTTCCCGTAGGCCAGAGTCATATAGGAGGTCACTGGAATATTCTGCTCCTGCAAATATTGAACAAGCTTACGGTTCTGCAGGTAAGGGCTAAGCTCAATCTGGTTGGTGGCAATGGCATCTGTACCAACAATGTCGATGGCTTGTCGGGTCAGTTCGATGTTGAAGTTGGAGATACCGATCTGGCGTGTCAGGCCCTGGTGCTGCGCCTGGGCCAATGCCTCCATAAATTCGGGTAGCCCCACACCATTACCCGGTGCGGGCCAGTGGATCAACGTCAGATCCACGAAGTCGGTCCGGAGTTTTTTCAGGCTTTCCTGCAGGCTGGGAATCAGTTTGTCCTTGGCGTAGTGGTCTACCCAGATTTTCGTCGTGATAAAGAGTTGGTCGCGTGCGATACCGCTTTCGGCAATCGCTTGCCCAATGTCTGCTTCGTTGTTGTAGATCTGTGCGGTATCGATTGCACGATAGCCCAAGTCAAGAGCGTGGCGTACCGAGTTGATGACGGTCTGTCCTGTGAGGCGGAAGGTGCCAAGGCCAAAGGAAGGAATACTCATAACGGGCTCTCCGAAAGGATTGGAGGGACACGGCTGCGTCCCAAGCAAAGGGTTCGGAGCTCAGTGTGATCGGTTGATATCATCTGAATAAGCCCTTAATCCTCAGAATACTTTTGATTTTTACTCAAGGATTAAGGGGAGAAGGCCTTTCTGAAGTCAGGCGGGGCAGGACGTTGGTCGTCTGCCCCAGCGGAACTTGAGGTGATCGATTACAGAGGCGCCTCACCTTTGAGCGCCGGCGGTTGATCACTGGAGCGCTGGATGGGCCCGTGTGAGGAACCATGGTCATGTTGCCTAATGGGCGTCGCGTTATGTGAGGGGGTTTTAACGTTGAGAATCAGCAAGGCGGCCAGGATGGCCGGAATAGCAGCCAGCACAATGATGGTTTGGGCTGGCAAATGCAGGCCGAGCAGCAGACTACCCAGGAGAGGCCCGAGAATCGAGCCAAAGCGGCCAATGCCCAACGCCCAACCTGCGCCAGTTGCGCGTACCTGCGCGGGGTAGAAATTGCTTGCGAAGGCATTCAAGGTCAGTTGACCGCCTATGGTGCAAAAGCCTGCGGCAAATACGAATACCAACAGCAGTGCCTGATACTGATGGGTCAGCCCAAGCAGTACGGTAAATGCGGCTGCGCCCGCCAGAATACAGCTCAGCAAGCGAACCTTGCTGGCCACCCGGTCCATGAAGTATGCCAGGAGCATGGCACCCAATGTACCGGCAAACAAAAACATCGACGTGGCAAGGTTTGCCGAGTTTCGCTGCATACCGCTTTCCTGAAGGAGAGAGGGCAACCAGCTGATCATGAAATACAGCAGGATCAGGCTGACAAAAAACGTCGCCCAGAGAAACAGGGTAGGTCTCGCGTATCCGTTGCGAAAGAGATCCACCACGGCTATGGCAGAGGCAGGCTCCTGTTGACTATCAACGGTTGGTGCTGGCGGCTGCCAGCCGGCAACCATGCGGGACGTGACAGCGGTCAGCCGGGCGTAGGGCGGGGCATCCCTTAGCAGACGTGGCAGAGACTCAGGTAGCAGCATGAGCAGGAAAGGTAAGAGCAGCAGCGGGGCTACACTTCCTATGACGAATACGGCATGCCAGCCGAAACGATCCATGAACGCCACTGCTACGAAGCCGCCCGCTGCGCCGCCAAACGAGAACCCACAGGCGGCCAATGTGACCATTAGGGTACGCAACCTGGGTGGTGAGTAGTCCGACATCAGTGCCATTGCGCTGGGCATAGCGCCGCCCATCCCCAGGCCACAAAAAAAGCGCAGTATCGCCAGGCCCTGCAACGAGTCGATATAGACGGTGACGAAGGTAAGGCAGGCATACAGCAGAACGCAGCTCATGAGCACTCGCCGGATACCTACGCGGTCCGCAAGTGGTGTAACGAGCAGAGAGCCAACGGTCAGGCCGATCAGGTTTGCACTGAAGACCGGTCCAAAGGCCGATTTCTCCAGTCCCCATTCCTGGGCGATAGATGGCACCACGTAGCCCAGTAGCTGAGCGTCATAACCGTCACTGATGAGCAAGAGCGCCAGCAGCGCCAGTATCTGCCATTGATAGCGTGATACGGGATGTGAATCGAGAGCATCGCGAAAGCTGGTTATTTGGTTCTGCATTGCCAATACCTTTTGTTTTTATTTGTGCAGGCAAAATGGGCGCGCGGATCAACTAGCGGTCAGAGAAAGGCAGTTCTGGAGATCAATCAAAATATCAGTCGAAATCGTAAATCGATTACGTTCTGTGTAATCTTTGGTGTGGTGGGGAGGTCTGTCAAGTTGATCGTGCTGCGGTGTGTACTCGCAAGGGGCGCAGCGCTATGCCATGCGGATGAGCATCGGATGTCCGATGGCCGGATCGAGAGGTCAGAGCCGCCCGAAAATCTGCTCTGGAGGTGTGATAGGGACGTTGCGCTTAGTCGGGAGCGGGGAGTGCTGCTGGTGCAGGCCAAGTCTCAAAGCCCCGCGTGGCCGGGGCTTTGTACTAGTCGTATCAACCATTCGTATTTTGCCGTTCAACGCTTTCCAGGTACTGCAATTTATGCACGTTGCCTTGATGATCCTGATACACCATGGTGGCAGGTTCGGCGTTGTTGAGGTCGTTCGTGTCGGCCTTTTCGATCGAAATGACTTTGGCGACATCAATCTTCATGCCGTAGTGATACTGTTCCACCGGAATATTGTCCTGTGCTGAACGAGAGTCTGCAGCAAACGCGCCGGTAGCGAAGGCTGAGGCAAGCAGGGCAGTAGCAATGGCGTATTTCATGATAATGACCTCTTCGATGGGGTGGTTGGTTTCGATGAGGTCATTGAATCGCACACGCCTACTATGCGTGAAATCGATCCTACTGGTGCCAACTATTGCTCTCAATGATGGGTGAAGCGTGGAAGTGTGCTGGCTAAGATAGTCGTCTGCTGTACTAAGCGTTCCCGTAGTCTTACGGTAGTAAGGGTCTGTCTGAAACCCAGATCAGTTTGATCGACTGAATCCTCTCTTGCGGTTAAAGGACCAGATTAATCGGAGCTGATTAGAAAACAGTCATGAACAGGTAAACGCAGACACCCAGGCAAAGCACCGCAAACGACCGCTGCAAGAGGTGGGCCGGTAAATGCTTGCACAGCAGGCGCCCGGCAAGCATGCCTACAAGCGTGGCACCTATGAAAAGCTCTGCCTGCAAGCCAAGCGTGACGCCGCGATAAAGCGCACCGGCTGCGGTACCCAGGGAAATCAGCGCCACCATCATCAGCGAAGTGGCCACGATGCCCTGCATGCGGATATCGCTGCATTGGCGCAAGGCCGGGACGATCAGAAAGCCGCCCCCCACACCGAGCATACCGGTCAACAGGCCCGACAGGCTTCCGATGATCGAAAGCGTAGCCAGGCATCGGCCATTCCAATGCAGGCGTCCGGTCGTTGGATCCAGCATGCAATTTTTTTGAAGCGGGCCGTGAGTCGTACAGGCTTGATCTACCGTAGCCCGACTCTGAAGCAGCATGCGGATGGCAACAAACAACATGATCAGGCAGAAGCAAAGCATGAGGGTACGATTGGGCAAGTGATGCGCCAGCTGACTTCCAAGGGGCGAAAAGCAAAGTCCCAACGCGGCCATGAGTAGCGCCGCCCGATATCGCACCAGACCTTTGCGCAGCCCGTCCACCGCACCCAGGGTCGCCGCGGTGCCGATTGCAAGCAGCGCAACGGGAGCAGCCTGAGAGAGGGCCCAGCCCAGACCAAGCGTCAATGCCGGGATCGCCAGGATACCTCCGCCTGCGCCTGTCAGGCCTAACACAAGGCCGATACCGATTCCGAGAAGAGAGGCCAGCAGCACGAAGCGGGTTCCCTTAATTCTGGGCGCAGCGGGTAAGCCACTCGCGGCCCTTGAGCATGCCGTTCCAGTAGAAGCGGGGCAGTACGCTGGCCTTCAGCAACCAGGCGGATTTACGCGGCACCTTGGGATCAAAGGGAAAGGTCGGCAAAAGCTTTCCACCATAACCAAACTCGGCCAGGATCACCTTGCCTTTTTCGACGGTAAGTGGGCAGGAGCCGTAACCATCATATCGGCTTGGCAAGGGGTGCCCCTTGCGCAAGGCCAGCAGATTTTCTGCTACGACTACGATCTGCTTGCGTGCCGCTGCCGCCGTCTTGGCGTTGCTGGTACCGCACACATCACCCAAGGCAAATATGTCTGGATGACGAGGATGCTGAAGGGTGGCCGGATCGACCTCAAGCCAGCCCGCCGCATCGGCCAGCGTACTACGCCGAACTACATCAGGGGCCTGTTGCGGTGGCACCACATGCAGCAGGTCGAACGCTTTGGCTTGACGGCTCACGCTACCGTCATCGGCGGTAACTTCGAACCAGGCGGTTTTGCCAGGGCCGTCGACAGCGACCAGATTGGACTGAAAAGCCAGTGATGCCTGATATTTCTCTACATACGCCATCAGAGGTGGGACAAAGGCCGGTACGCCAAACAGCGCTGCGCCTGCCAGGTTGAATTCGACCTGGATGTTCTTCAGCACCCCTTGTCGCAGCCAGTGATCGCAGGATAGGTACATGGCTTTTTGGGGCGCACCGGCACATTTGATCGGCATCCCCGGTTGAGTGAATAGCGCCTTCCCATGCCTCAGGTTTCGGACCAGCTCCCAGGTGTAAGGGGCCAGGTCATACCGGTAATTGGACGTCACACCATGTTGGCCCAGCGTGTCTTCCAGCCCAGTGATGCGCTCCCACGCCAGTTGCAGACCGGGACAGATGATCAGTTGCTGATAACCCAGTTGCTTACCGTTGCTGAGCAGCACGCTCTGGCGCTCCGGGGCGAACGCGCTGACCGATGCCTGAATCCAAGTGACACCGTGCGGCATGACGCTGGCCATCGGGCGAACCGTGTCCGCTGCGTCGTAGGCTCCACCCCCTACAAGCGTCCAGGCGGGCTGATAGTAATGATGATCGCTGGGCTCGACCACGGCGAGTTTCAGCTCAGGGGCACGGCGCAGCAGGCTTGCAGCGACGCCGATACCAGCTGACCCACCGCCCATGATGACGACGTCGTATTGGCTACTTGCCGCTTCGTTCTCGCACGCCATTCGGTACAGCTGAGTAGAGCGGTTACCTGTGCGACAGAACGCCAGAATCGGATGGGGGAGCGTGCTGAGTAACGCCTGTAACTGCTGGGCCTGCCCCTCATGAATGGTGCTGGGTATGACAGGGAGATAGACAAAGCTCAGGCCCAATGCTTCGGCCTGGCGCCGAAGTTGTTCGCTAAGAGGCTGTTCTGGTCCACCTTCATGATCCGGTCGATTGCAGATGATGCTGCGGTAGCCTTGCTGAGCGATGCCAGGCAAGTCATCGAGCTGTAGCTGTCCGCACGTAGCGAACGTTTCATCGAGTCGGTTGATGGGGTAGTCCATGGGCAACTCCAGACAGCGTAGGAAACAACAAAAAGTCTATGGCGCTATTGCAGACAGGTTGAACGTAGAGATGACTCTTTACTGCATGCTTTTCAGGGCCTGACCGCAGTACAGGCTGGACAGTGTCTGCATGACGGAAACGACCTCGAAACTGGCAAGGGCGTAATAGATGTACTTGCCTTCGCGACGCGTATTGACCAGTCCTTCTTCCCGAAGGACACTCAGCTGTTGAGAAAGCGTCGGTTGGCGGATACCCGTCAGGTCTTCCAGCTCGCCCACATTGCGCTCACCCTGGGTCAGCTGACAGAGCAGCAGGAGGCGGTCTTCGTTGGCCAGCGCTTTCAGCAGCGTGCAGGCTTTTGAAGCAGAGGCCCTGAGCAGAGCGACTTCGGTAGTAGAAAGCTGAGTTGCCATTGGTCCCTTCCTCGTCATGCGTCCAATCAGTCTATTTTCATACAATATATAATTCAATATATTGTAAAAAGGTAGATCGATGGAGAGGTAATAGACATGACTCCTTTAGTACAGGCATTTTTCGATGCCGACACGGCTACCATCAGCTATGTGGTATTCGAGGCGGATGGTTCGGAATGCGCCATCATCGATTCGGTATTGAATTACGATGCCAAGGCCGGGCGAACCAGCACACATGGGGCTGACCGGATCATTGCATTTATTCAGGAGCATAGTCTCAAGGTGCAATGGTTGCTTGAGACCCATGCCCACGCCGATCATCTTTCTGCATCGGCTTACCTGAAACGTATGCTGGGAGGCAAGATTGCCATTGGCGCTCCCATCCGCCAGGTTCAGGGCGTTTTCCGTGATGTTTTCAACCTGGAACCTGAGTTCCGGTTGGATGGCTCACAATTCGATTATCTTTTCGAGCCGGACGAGTTGTTTCACATTGGCCGTATAGCGGCGCGTGCGCTGCATGTTCCAGGGCATACACCTGCGGATATGGCCTATCAGGTAGCGGAGCATTCGGTATTCGTAGGCGACACATTGTTCATGCCTGACGTAGGAACCGCACGGTGCGATTTTCCCGGAGGCAGTGCCCGTCAATTGTACCGTTCTATCAAGCGGATACTGGCGCTACCAGCCGAGACGATATTGTACCTGTGCCACGACTATCCACCCGCTGGGCGAGAGGTATGCTGGAAGACGACGGTCGCTGAGCAAAGGTCCAGCAATATCCACGTGCACGACGGTATTGCCGAAGATGCTTTTGTCGAGATGCGCAGCCGTCGGGACGCAACGCTATCGATGCCGACGCTTATTCTGCCGTCGATCCAGATCAATATCCGGGCGGGTGAGATGCCACCTGCAGATGAGTCTGGTGCGACCTTCCTGAAAATTCCGATCAATCGCCTTTAGGCAGGGCGTCAGTCTTCTTCCCAAAACGTCGGGCAGTTTAGTTTCAATGCGCGGGCTTTGGCAGCGTGCATGGCCGCTTCGAGTTCCTCCGGGGTGGCCTTCTGCTCGGTCTTGGCGTATGTCCAGGTTGCCAGGGCGACGTAGCAACTGGAGTAGAGCTCGGCAAGGGAGCGGCATTCCGACTGGCGGCTGACCTGGTCAAGCGGGAGGGGACGCGCCTGCAAGGTGGTTTCAACGGGTGTCAGCGAGCGGCTCTGGCATCCACTTAGTAGCAGGACTGCCATGAGCATAAAACCAGTGAAGAGGCGATGGGTCATGTGTTCTGTTCGTAACGGATAGGATGGCAAGTGTAACGACCCAGGCAGGCTTGGCCTATCGGCGGCAGTAGTTATCCGGGATCGATCACCTGATACAGGCGCCAGGGTAAGGTCATGCCTTACGCTGGCGCCCTGCAATGCATTAAAGCGCGGTTTTCTTTTGCGGCCCCTTGAAATGCTGACCGCGAGGCAGGCGGCTGCCATCGGCCAGCTTGTTTTGCCACTCGGCAAACGCAACGCTACGGGTACGGTAGGTTACGGACTGCTCAACAGGCTGTGTCTTGGCAGCCGGTACGGGAGCAGCAATCTCCTGAACCTGAGTGTCGGTTACTGTTGCCGCTGCATAAGCCGCCGAGCGCAGGCATGTCTTGCAGGTAACCTGATCAGGCTGGGTAGAGACATTAGGACTGCTGCGGCCGCAAGCGACTTGATCAGTGCCGGTGGAGTAGTGCATTACCATGGTATTACTTCCTTTCAGTACAAGCTAAAACAGTCGCCGCTTCGCAATGCGACGAGGTATTGCAGTGGATTCAGGACGGCCTCGGGGCGTTGGCCTCAGGGCAGCGTGTGCTCATTGGCATGAGTAGTATTTCGCCTTCGAAATCACCCCTCGACTTTCAAAATCCAAACAAAAAAAGGCGTAGTTTAACGGGTTATCGCCATTTAGTCTGTTTTGGCGGGCGCAAACTGCCGCGAGTGGCAGGAAACATGGCATAGTGAAATGGGAGGTCGGTCATCAGCTCATATGGAATCAGGGCTTGCACCTCTGTAGTTTCGTAGTAAATTGGTAACATGTTAACTATCTACAAGAACAACAGGCTGAATGACAGCCGAGGTGAAATGCCATGCAAGTCCAAAGTCTCGATGCGTTTTCGATCTGGCTAGAAACGATTCGCGCTTTTTGTGGCCGCCGTTTTACCGCGCAGCCCTCGTTGACCGGTTCGCTGTTTATCGGCGAGCTTACCCAACGGCGTATAGCCGGGCTTGAACTGGCCATGGTCAAGACCAACGCGGCCTGTCTGGCTCGCAAACGAGGGCATGATCAAGATGGTGATCGATACTGCTTTCTGGTCATGCAGCGATCCGGGCGAGCACAGATCACGCAGCATGGGCATACCATCGATCTGGTGCCCGGTGAGATGGCGCTGGTTGATTCTGCAGGCACCTGCGAAATCACTCCGCTTGGTTTGATGGAGCATTGCTCGATTCATCTTCCCCGCGAGGCGGTGTCCAGGCATCTGGCCGATCAACAGCATATTTTTGGCAAACTTAATTCAGGCAGTGCCAGCGGCCGGTTGCTTCGGCTGATCTGTACCCAGCTGGCCGAGGGTATGCCGGCACAGGAATGGCAGGATGATGAAGGGGAGGCGCTCCAGGATTCGCTGATCAGCCTGTTGAAACCCGCCTTGACAGCCAGTGCGCCCACAATGGCCGTTGAGCTCCAGGCCAAGGGCGGCGTACTGCGAAGCGGAGTGGAACAACTGATCCACGACCAGCTGGCCGATGCGTCCTTGAGCCCTGCCAAACTGGCGGCGCAGCTGGGCATTTCCATCCGCCAGCTGTATCGGCTATTCGAAGAAGAGGGCGATAGCGTCTGCCGTTATATCCAGCGTGCCCGACTTGCACGCAGCGCTGCCGATCTGCTCGATCAGCGTCTGGTCAACGAGTCGATCACAGACATTGCTTTCAAATGGGGTTTTACCGACTCGGCTCACTTCAGCCGGACGTTCAAGAAGCATTTCGAAAGGTCCCCGCGGGACTACCGTAGCCAGTCGATGACGGCCTGAGCACGCTCAGGCCGCGTTCATCAGGCTCAGTAGGCAATACACACGGATTTGAGTTCGGTAAAGGCTTCGACAGCGCCGCGGCCGAACTCCCGTCCGATACCGGATTGCTTGTAGCCCCCAAAAGGCAGGTTCGGGTCGACCGGTACGTGGCTGTTGACCCAGACCGTGCCCGCCTCGATGCGGGGAATGAGGTCCATGGCACGGGTCAGATCATTGGTCCAGAGACTGGCCGTGAGACCGTATTGGCTGTCGTTGACCATATGGATGGCTTCATCCAGTGAGTCGTAAGCGATAACGGACAATACCGGTCCGAAAATCTCTTCGCGTGCCGCCGCCATGTGGTGCTCAACGTTGGCCAGCACAGTAGGCTGAACGTAATAGCCGGGAAGGTCGGGTGCATTGCCTCCCGTCATGACAGTAGCCCCTTGCTGGCGTGCCAGCTCTAGATGCTGAAGAACACTGCCCTGGTGCCGGCGTGAAACGACCGGGTTGATTTGTGTGGTTGGGTCCAGCCCCGGCCCGATCTTCATGCCGTTTACCGCGGCGCTAAGCGCTTCGACATAGTCCGCTTTTAGCGCATGCGGCACGTAGATGCGCGAAGCGGCGGCGCACACCTGACCCTGATTGAGTAGGCCGCCCATGAGCGCGCCTGCAACTGCTTTTTCAAGGTTGGCGTCTTGTAGCAGCACCATAGGGTTCTTGCCACCGAGCTCCAGAGAGAATCGTGTCATGTTTTGCAGGGCGGCAGTCCCGATCTGCTTGCCGATGGCCGTAGAGCCGGTAAAGGACACCTTGCTGACGTTGGGGTGCGCCACCAGTGCGGCACCCGCTACCGAGCCGCGGCCGATCAGTACGTTGAATACACCGGGCGGAACGCCGGCCTCTATGGCCAGCTCGGCTACCCGCAGCACGGTAAGAGGTGTTTCTTCCGAGGGCTTGATGATGATGGAGCAGCCACAGGCCAGGGCCGGCATGATTTTCCACAGGGCGATCATGAGCGGGAAATTCCAGGGGACGATGCCTGCCACTACGCCAACTGCCTCACGGCGCGTATAAGCGTTGTAACGGGCGCCGGTTGGAACAGGTATCGAGACGTCGAGCGTCTGCCCTTCGAGCTTGGTGGCCCACCCGGCCATGTAACGCATGTATTCAACTGCGCCGCCGACTTCAATCGCGCGGGCAATATGGATCGATTTACCTTGTTCCAGCGTTTCCAGTTGCGCCAGTTCCTCGCCGTGGGCTTCGACGAGATCAGCAAAGCGCAGGAGGATGCGCTCACGATCAGCCGGTCGAGCCCTGCTCCAGATGCCCGCGACAAACGCAGCGCGGGCGGACTCGACGATACGGTCTACTTCCTCCCGCTCGGCCAGCCTTACCTGTGAAATGGCCTGGGCCGAAGCGGGATCGTTTACCGCAATGACATCGCCGCGAGAAGCGGTGCTGGGCTGGCCATCCACGAAGCTGGAATGCGTAAGCGACAGAAAACGGGTAACAGTCTCGAGGGGCGTAATGAGTTCGGCAGTAGACATAAGGGATTCCTGGCTATTCTCAAGGCTCTAAGGCAAGCGGTGAGGCTTCATGTCCAGAGCTTAGGAGTCGTCAATCAAGAGAGCTTGCATGTCGCTGCCGCAGGGTTTGATCTTCTCTGCCACCCGCAAGGCATCACCCGGTGTGATGAGGCAAGGCGGCTTGCGCTGCCGTGAACGCACCAATCGATTTGAATAGGGTGAGGGACGAAGAGGAATTCAGAATGGTTGATTAATATGTTAATTATATGCGATGGTCCCGCTCCGTTGGTAAATGGCGGTATATCTGCCAATCTATTCATTGGGCTGGCGTCCGGCCCGTGCAACGATATCTTTCATGGCTCCTGGTGACTAATTGTCATGCTGAAACCGCGTCCTTCTCTTACGCTTACCTTGTTGCAGGCCCGCGAAGCGGCCATGGGGTTTTTCCGTCCGTTGTTGAATGAGCACGGCCTTACCGAACAGCAATGGCGCATCATTCGGATACTCTGGCAGCGGGGCGAGATGGAGAGCCATCAGCTGGCAAAGCAGGCCTGCATTCTCAAGCCCAGCATGACCGGTGTATTGTCTCGCATGGAGCGTGACGGGTACGTGCAGCGCTGGAAAACACCCAAGGATCAGCGACGTGTTTACGTGAGCCTGACGGATCGTGGCCGGGCGTGCTTCGAATCCATGGCCACGGGTATGGAGACCAACTACCAGCGCATCCAGGAGCAATTTGGTGAGGAAAAGCTCAAGACGCTAATCGCCTTGCTGGAAGAGCTCAAACAGGTGCGGCCTGGCTCGGAGGATGACGACGAAGAGCGCCTTGTCTATCCCGATCGGGATGACAGTTGATCAGCTGGGCAGGTAAAGCGGCCCAAGGGCCGCTGGTTCAGTTCAGGCTCGGTGCCTCATACCTTAATAGACACCGCCACCATGTGTGGGCTTTGGAGTGTTGTGCTTGAAATGGCCTAGCAGCGTTTGAAGGCCTTTCATCAGCACCGTCGTGTCGACCCCCACCGCTACAAAGACTGCGCCCAGCTCGATATAACGCTGGGCGAGCTTCTGATCGGCTGAAAGAATACCTGCCGCCTTGCCGGCTTTAGCAATACGAACAATCGCCTCTTCAATTACGGCTTGAACCTCTGGGTGGCCTGGATTGCCACGATGCCCCAGTGCGGCAGACAGGTCAGCAGGACCGATGAACACTCCGTCCACTCCATTGACCTCCAGAATGGCATCCAGATTATCCAGGCCGGTTCGGTTCTCGATCTGGACTAGAAGACACATCTGTTCATCAGCATGATCCAGGTAGCCGGGGATCGTGTTCCAGCGTGAGGCGCGTGCCAGGGCGCTGCCTACACCGCGAATACCCTCCGGCGGATAGCGCATGGCCTTTACCAATTCTCTGGCCTGATCAGCGGATTCGACCATCGGCACAAGCAGTGTCTGGGCGCCAATATCCAGAAGCTGTTTGATAAGCACAGGATCGCCAATGGGCGGCCGTATAATCGGGTGGGTGGCATACGGCGCAACGGCCTGTAGTTGAGCGAGTAGGCTGCGGACATCATTGGGCGCATGCTCGCCATCAAGCAGCAGCCAGTCGAAACCGGCGTTGGCGGCTAATTCAGCGCTGTAGGCATTGGCGAGGCCAATCCAGAGGCCAATCAGCGGGTCACCGCCTTTGAGGCGCTGTTTGAAGGTGTTGATAGGAAGCTGCATGGTAAATCCTCACGGCGGGAGGTTGGCCTGGGCATGAGCACGCTGCCGCAGGCCAAACCGGTCTTAGACGAAGCGGCAGGCGATGCTGCCGAGCTGGTCGTAATCCACATGGAAAGTATCGCCCGGGCTTGCGTGCACGGGGCGTGTAAATGAGCCGCCCAGGATGATTTGGCCCGCCTCCAGCGTGACGTCATAGGCGGCCAGTTTATTGGCCAGCCAGGCAACGCCCTTGGCCGGGTGATTAAGCACCGCTGCGGAGACACCCGATTCTTCGATCACCCCGTTGCGGTAAAGAATGGCCGGTACGCGCCGCAGATCGATAGCGTGAGGGCGAATCGGCTTGCCGCCCATGACGACGCCGGCATTGGCGGCATTGTCGGAGATGGTGTCGAAGACCTTGCGCGTAGCCTTAGTATGGGGGTCGATCTGTTGGATACGCGCATCGATGATCTCAAGCGCCGGAATGACATACTCGGTGGCATCGAGCACATCGAAAATCGAGCAATTCGGACCCTTCAGTGGCTTGCCCAGGACGAAGGCCAGCTCGACTTCCACGCGTGGCACGATAAATCGATTGAAGGGAATGTCGGTTCCTTCTTCGAAAAACATGTCGTCGAGCAGAGCGCCATAGTCCGGCTCTGTGATATTGGATGACACCTGCATGGCGCGGGAGGTGAGGCCTATCTTGTGGCCAACCAGTTTGCGACCATCCGCGATCTTTTTTTCGACCCAGGCGCGCTGGATGGCATAGGCATCTTCAATAGTGATCTCTGGCTGCTCCAGGGACAGTTGACCGATCTGTTCCCGGGAGCGCTCGGCCTGGTCAAGACGTTCAGCGGCCGCACGGATAAAGGCGTTGTCGAGCATGGCTAGTTTCCTTGTGGATTGACGATGGCGGCAGGGGTGCGCAGTACCAAAAAGGCACCGACAGCGATGAGCGCCGCCAGAACATAGAGCGCCAGGCTGGCGCTTTGCGTGGTATCGCGCATCCAGCCAATGAAGTAGGGAGCGAGGAATGACGCCACGCTGCCAAAGGAGCTGATCATGGCAATGCCGGCCGCCTGTGTGCCTGACGATAGAAACGCCGGGGGCAACTGCCAGAACATGGGCAGCGCGGAGCTTGCGCCCATACCTGCAATGACCAGGCCCAGCATGACGAGGGTTGTGTTTTGAGATGCCAGCCCGGCGATGGCGATACCGGCCGCACCCATGAGAAGGGGGACGCAAAGGTGCCAGCGGCGTTCGCGGTGGCGATCGGAAGAGCGGCCTGCAGCGATCATGAAGAAGCAGCCTGCCAGATAAGGGATGGCACTGAGCATGCCGACGTTGCTGTCTTGACCGATGCCAGCGCCGTGAATGAGAGCTGGCATCCAGAAGGCAAGGGTATTGACGGCCAACATGACGGCAAAATAAATCGCCACGAGCAACCACACCTGTCCGTTGCGAACAATGCCTGAAAAGGAGGTAATCGTTTTGCGCTGCTCCTCTCCCGCCAGGGCATCACGGAGTTGACGCTTTTGGGTAGGCTCAAGCCAGCTGACGCTCTCGAAGCTGTCCGGCAGGGCCTTGAGGACGACCAACCCAAGCAACACCACTGGCAGACCTTCCAACATGAACATCCACTGCCACCCCCGCAGACCGCCGCTGTCCTTGAACAGCTCCAGAATCCAGCCGGACAGGGGGCCGCCGATGACCCCTGCCATAGGGACGGCAATGGCAAACAGTGCAGTGACCGACGCCCGCCGATGGGCTGGAAACCAGCGGTTGAGATAAACCAGGATGCCAGGGAAAAAACCCGCTTCCGCCACGCCTAACAGAAAGCGCAGGGTATAAAAGCCGGTGGCGGACTCGATGAACATCATGCCGGTGGACAGGATGCCCCAGACCACCATCAGCGTGGCAATCCAGCGGCGCGGCCCCACACGGTCCAGCATCAGGTTGCTGGGTACGCCAAACAGGGCATAGGCAATAAAGAACAGGCCTGCGCCAAATCCATACACGGTATCGCTGAAGTGCAGGTCGCTGCTCATTTGCAGCTTGGCGAAGCTGATATTGATGCGATCGAGATGAGCGAAGACATAGCAGACCAGCAGCAATGGCATCAGTCGCCAAGTGATGTGCCGGTAAGTTGCATCATTTTTTTCCGAAACCGAAAGCGTATCGATTGCCTGTGCCATGGTGGGTGCCTTTTATTGTTGTTGTAAGGACGCAAACGGAGCGCTGCCTAACCGGCCTGCTCGCTCAGAAAGGCATGGATGTTGTTGTGCTTGTAATTGAGTTCGGCCGAGAGTTCGGTCATCTCGAACGACAGTGCCAGCAGGCGTCTGCTCTGAAGCTCGGCGAAGTGATGCTTGATCACCTCGAACAATGCATCAGCTACTTGACGCCTTGTCTCCAGGTCGCGGCCAGCACCTACCTTCAGCGTCATATGAACGAACGCATAGTCATGTTTTCCATCAGCCATGCGGAACGTATCCATGCGGATCGCGCGGCTACGAATACCGCCTAGGGGGAAAACACCACTGTTGCCGAGACAGGCGTGGACTTTTTCAAACAAACCCGGCAGGTCTGCGTCATGTTCAAGATTGGCTGAATATTCGGCAATAAAGTGGGGCATGGTTTTTACTCCAGCGGACGTGCATCCTCCAGGAGCCTGTGCGGACCCTGGAGGCTGCTAACACCAGTCAAACAGGAAAGATGGCGTTGATCTGGCCGGTGCCCGAGCTTCCGAACGGCTCGGTCACGATTTCGACGGGTTTGTCGTACTCAGCGCCACCCAGCAAGCCCAGCAACATGGCGGTATCGTGCATCTTGCCTTCGCCATAGCAGTGCTCGGCGTAGTCTGGAAGCATGGCGCAGAACTCTTTGAAGCGACCTTGCCGCCACAACTCCACCACATGCAGGTCGACCTGCTTGTCGAATTCGCGGGTCCACTTGTGGATATTCGCCTCGGCGACCCGATCGTCCGAGAACCGGTGGGAGAGTGATCCGGATGCCAGTACCAGTACCTTGCGGTCGCTTTTTTCAATGGCGCGACGAACCGCAGCACCAAAGGCAAAGCTGTCTTCCAGCCGATGCCAGGCGCACCAGGCGGCAATGGAAATGACCTTGAGCTTTTGGCTGTCCGGTACGCCCATGTGCATGTAGCGCATGGGAACGAGTGTTCCGTATTCAAGCTCCAGGCTAGGGATGTTATGGGCCATGGTGCGGATCCCCGCGGCATTGGCTTCCCCACCGATCAGGGCTCCCAGCTCGGGATCGCCCGGATATTGATACGCCATGTCCTTGATGAAGTGCGGCAGCTCGTTACTGGTGTAGATCCCTTCGAACTGCTGCCCGCAATTGATGTGGTAACCACTGTTGACCATCCAGTGAACATCGAACACGACGGCCGTGTCGGCGCCCAGGTCGCGGGCGCGCTGACCGATGAGCTTGTGACCGGCGATGGCTGCCTCGCGGCAACCCTGGTGCTTTCCGGGCAGTTCAGACAGATACATGGATGGAACATGTGTAATCTTGGCTGCAAGGACGACTTCGCCCATGACAGTTCTCCTTGTTAGCCCCGAACAGAAGATCAGGGCGCTGTGTTGTAACTGCTTGGCCGTGATAAGCCCGAAAACCCGGGTGCTTGCCTGCCGAGACCGCTAGCAGGCTCTGGCCCTGGGGACGGGAGTGGTTACACACCCCAGCGCGGGATGTGGTGACTGCCCATGGAGATGCACACGTTCTTCACCTCCGTGAACACCTCGAAGCTGTACTCGCCCCCTTCACGGCCGGTACCAGAGCCTTTCACGCCACCGAATGGCTGGCGCAGGTCCCGTACGTTCTGGCTGTTGATGAACACCATGCCGGCCTCGATGCCTCGGGCCAGACGGTGCGCCTTGCCGATGTCCTGGGTCCAGATATAGGACGCAAGGCCGTATTCGGTATCATTGGCCAGGCGCAGGGCTTCGGCCTCATCCTTGAATTTGATGAGGCAGACGACAGGACCGAAAATCTCTTCCTGAGCGATACGCATCCTGTTGTCGACGTTGGCAAATACGGTGGGCTGGATGAACTGCCCCTTTGTCAGATGGGCGGGCAGGTTCGCTGGACGCTCCAGACCACCTGCCATGAGCGTGGCGCCTTCTTCCAGGCCGATCTTGATGTAGCCTGTGACCTTGTTGTAATGAGCCTGGGTAATCATCGAGCCGACCTGGGTCTTTGGATCTTGCGGATCACCCACGATCAGGCGCTTGGCGCGTGCAGCGAACTCCTCGACAAACTGGTCGTAAACCGTTTCCTGGATGAAGATACGGCTGCCCGCCGTGCAACGCTCACCGTTGAGCGAGAAGATGGTGAAGAGAGCGGCGTCCAGCGCGCGGCCTAAATCGGCGTCATCAAAGATGAGCACAGGCGATTTGCCGCCTAACTCCATGGAATACTTCTTGAGTCCTGCCGTTTCCATGATTTTTCGGCCGGTAGCGGTGCCGCCAGTGAATGAGATGGCCCGCACGTCCGGGTGACGAACCAGGGCGTCTCCAGCTGTGGCGCCATAGCCCTGCACGACGTTCAATACGCCTGGCGGAATGCCTGCTTCCAAGGCCAGACGGCCTAGTTCGTTGGCCGTAAGGGGCGACAGCTCGGACATTTTCAGCACGGCGGTATTGCCTAGTGCCAGACACGGCGCCGTTTTCCATGTCGCTGTCATGAACGGTACGTTCCAGGGTGAAACCAGGCCGCAGACCCCTACCGGCTGGTGCAGGGTATAGTTCAGCATCTGGTCATCGACCGGATAGGTATGCCCATCCATCCGTGTGCAGACTTCTGCAAAGAAGTCGAAGTTATGGGAGGCTCGGGGTATGAGTACGTTCTTGGTCTGATGAATTGGAAGCCCCGTATCCAGGGTTTCTAGCTCGGCCAGATTTGGCACGTTCTTGTCGATCAGCTCGCCCAGCCTGCGCATCAGCTTGGCCCGTTCCTTGGCTGGGGTGTTGGCCCACTTGGGGAAAGCTTCCTTGGCAGCCGCCACGGCTTGGGCGACTTCCTCGGCGCCGCCGCTGGCCACTTCGCCCAGTGCCTCGCCGGTCGCCGGGTTGTAATTGGTAAACGTTTCCTTGCTCTCGACCTCACGGCCGTTGATCCAGTGCTTGATCATTTCAGACCTCTTTGGCAGCTGCGACGAAGAAAGCTTCTTCGCTGACGATGGTATTGACGAGGCGACCGACGCCTTCCACTTCCACGACGACTTCATCTCCAGGCACCACATCGGCAAGGCCCTCCGGCGTGCCGGTGGCGATCATGTCGCCGGGCTGCAGGGTCATGAAACTCGAAAAGTATTCGATCAGGTAGGGGATATCGAAGATCATGTCCGCCGTGGTGCCTTCCTGCTTCAGCTCACCGTTGATCCAGGTGCGCAGGCGCAGGTTGGACGGGTCTGGCACATCGGCGGTGTCGACGATCCAGGGACCGATCGGTGTGGTGCAGTCGCGGTTTTTCACCCGCAGGTTGGGGCGGTAGTAGTTCTCGAGGTAGTCGCGGATCGCGTAGTCATTGCACACGGTATAGCCAGCCAGATAGTCCAGAGCGTCCGCGCGCTTTACATGACGTGCCGGTTTGCCAATGACAGCCACCAGCTCACACTCGTAGTGCATGTACTTGACGTTGTCAGGCCGCCAGGTGATCTGCCTGTGTCCGGTATAGGTGTTGGGCGATTTGATAAAGGCCAGTGGCTCGGTGGGTGCTTTGAAAGCCAGCTCTGCCGCGTGGTCCGCATAATTGAGGCCCAGGGCAAACATGCTGCCTGTGGCGGGCGGCAGCCATTCCACCTGGTCTTCCAATAGCCGTTCGCCACTGGGCAGACGTACTGCATGGTCATCGTCGACGGTAACGGTATGGATCTCACCCTGATAGCGAATACGTGCATGTTTCATGGGGTGCTCCTTATTCCGCAACTACGGTATTGATGAGGCGGCCGATGCGGTCGATCTCGACCTCTACGCGATCACCCGGCGTGACATCGACGCGGCCCTCAGGCGTACCGGTGATCAGCACGTCGCCTTCGTTCAACGTCATGAACTCGCTCAGCTCGGCGATCAGCTGAGGGAGGGTGCGTACCCAGTTAGCCGTCGTGTTTTCCTGGCGCAGCGTGCCGTTTACATAGAGCTTGAGGGTGAGCAGATTCGGGTCGCTCACGGCCTCTGCCGGCACCAGCTCAGGACCTATGGAACAGAATCCGTCCCGGCATTTGGCCTTCACCGCAGGCCGGTAGTAGCTCTCTTCCGGCAGGCTGAATTCGTTGACGACGGTATACCCCGCCACGTAGCCCATGGCCTGGTCTTCAGTTACCCGGCTGGCCCGTTTGCCAATCACTACTCCCAGGGCTGGGCCTGCCTGCAGACGCTCCCCCTGGGGCATGATGACGGGCTGCTGGTGCCTGTTACGGGTGTTGGGCGTCTTGATGAACAGGACCGGTTTCAGTGGGGGCTGTTGGTAAGGCGGTTCGTGAAACTCTTCAAGTCGGCTGCGCAAAAGGCCTTGGAAATTCAGGGCGACGCCGAACAGTGTTCCATTGGCAGATTCGCTAAGTGATCGCGACATGGCGCTCTCCCTTGTTATTGGTGTGGAAACAGGGCATGCCTGTTTGGGAGTAAATAGTTAATGTGTTAACTTTATATTTAATATGTTAACTAAGGTCAAGTGTTACCTGAGTTCGCGTATGCTTGGTTCAACAACAAAAAGAATGATGTTCATGAAAAGTCTTGCGTCCGTGTCTATCCAGCCGATCCCCAACATCAACATCGGTCAGGTCTACGACCAGCGTTATGCCGATGCCGAGGTGCATTACGATGCGCTAGGCAGACTGGCGGAGTTCTTCGGGCGCAACATGCGTGCCCACCGGCATGACCGGTTCTTTCAGGTGCATTACGTGAAGACCGGCAAGGTTCGGGTGTACCTGGATGACCGGCAGTACCAAGAGCAGGGCCCTATGTTCTTCATCACACCGCCTCCGGTCCCCCATGCCTTTGTGACGGAGGAGGGCAGCGACGGACATGTCCTGACGGTTCGCCAACAGCTGGTATGGTCGCTATTGCAGGAGGTGCCTGATCTCTGGACCGCATCGGGATTCCTGCCGATCTGTGTAGGCCTGGCCAGCCTGGAGGCTGAGTTTCGCGAAGAGGCCGAGCGGCTGGCCTCGTTGTTTGAGTTGCTAAGGCTGGAGGCGGGTACACCTCGTCCTGGCCAGGCCTGTGGCCTGATAGCCCTGGCTCGCCTGATCTTTATTAGCATGCTTCGTCTCTCTCCAAAATCAATCGCGGCACAGCCTGCGCGGCAGGATGACCTGCAGTTGTTTCGGCGCTTCAATGAACTCATCGAGGCGCACTACACTGAGCATTGGCCGTTGTCCCGGTACGCTGGTCAGTTGGGCCTGACGGAATCGCGGCTGAACGACATCTGCCGACGTACCGCAGACATTCCCTCGAAACGGCTCGTCCATGACCGCCTTATGCAAGAGGCCAAGCGGCTGTTGGTGTTCACAGGGAGCTCAGCCAACGAAATATGCTTTCGCCTGGGCTTCAAGGATCCGGCCTACTTCAGTCGCTTCTTTACGCGCCAGGCAGGTATTACGCCCAGCGACTATCGGCTCAGCCGTCGCGCCAGCACTCTGGCAACCGAGTCGTAATCCCTAAAAAAGCCGCGCCACGTATGACGCGGCAAGGGGGCGACCGGTCAGGCAGCGCTGTGCTCGCGTTGCAGTCGATGAAAATTACGGCTGAAATACACCAGGCTGTCGCATCGCTCGCGGGTACAGATTTCATCAAGCTCTACGAGAAGCACCGAGTGGGTGCCGACTTCCTGGGTATCGGTAATCCTTCCCTGCAGGCTGGCCAGGGCATCGTCAAGAATCGGAACGCCCTCGCGGCCCTCCTTCCAGGCGTGACGCTTGAAGCGCTCATCCATGTCGATACCGGTCATCCCGGCAAAATGACGGGCCACTTCTTCATGTTCGCCCGCCAGGACATTCACGCACAGCCGCCCGTTCTGCTTGAAGACACCATTCATGGCACTGTTGCGGTTGATGCACACCATAACGGTGGGCGGCGTGTCCGTGACCGAGCAGACGGCAGTGGCCGTAATGCCACAGCGTCCACCAGGGCCATTGGTGGTCAGGACATTCACGGCGGCGGACAGCGACGCCATGGCATTGCGAAAGGCTTGTTGGGTTGGACTGAGTTGGGTCATGACCTCTACCTCCACGGGGCGCCGGATCAGCGATCCGGCGACAGCATTGCAGGATTACTGGCGAATACGGTCCAGCATGTTGATATCGTCCGGATTGGTCAGGTGCGGAACGGTCCAACCGTTTAGGTCGTAGTCCGACAGGCACTTCTCTACCATATCAGTCATGCTCTTCATCGCACCGGTTCCTTGTGCATGGCGCAGCGCCTGCATGCGGATCTCGTCCTGGCTCCCGGCATAGTTGATTTCGTACAGCTCATGGCGTCCGCCAAATTCCGTGCCGATGGCATCCCAAAGCAGCTTCAGGATCTTGATACGTTCCTCATGGCCCATACCGCCGGACCCGCGACAATAGGTACTCAGGTATTTGTTCAGCGTCGGGTCCTTGAGATCGCGCGATCCGGTCGGCAGGTAGATCAAGCCGCTGGCCACGACCTGCTCAATGATCTTCTTGATCTCCGGATAGGCTTGTGGCGCCAGCACACGATAGGCTTGCAAGGCTTGAGCGCTGGGTAGCCAGGCGCCGTTTTTCCACTCGGAAGCATTACCGTACATGGCGTCAGTAAGTGACCAGAAAAGGTTACGCCATGCGACCACTTCGCCCATTTGTGCCTGCACGCCACGGAACTCCAGCGAGCCGGTGCATTGCAGTGCCTTGAACAGTGCACCGGTGATGAAGTCCAGTTTGACGGCCAGACGGGTACAGCCTTGCATGGGGAACAGTCGACCAAAGCCGCCTTGTGGAAACCATTGCTTGCAGCGATCGAAATCTCGATAGATCAGAATGTTCTCCCATGGGATGAACACCCGATCCATGATGAGGATGGCGTCGTTCTCGTCGAAGCGGCTCGACAACGGATAGTCAAATGGAGAACCCGTCATCCCGGCCACCAACTCATAGGAGGGACGGCAGATCAGCTTCATGCCCTTGGTATTCATCGGGGCGATAAACATCAAGGCGAAATCTGTGTTGTCTCCGAGCAGCTGCGCAGAGCCTTGCCCCACGAAGTTATAGTGTGTCAGGGCCGAGTTGGTCGCCACGACTTTCGCGCCGCTGACGATGATGCCACCGTCAACTTCTTCATCCACGGAGATGAATACGTCCTTTACCTGATCGACCGGCTTGTCGCGATCGATGGGCGGGTTGACGATAGCATGGTTGAGGTAGAGGCACGCTTCCTGGATACGCTTGTACCAGGTGCGGGCATTCTGCTCGAATTTGCCATAGAACTCGGCGTTCGCGCCCAGTGCGCTGCCAAAGGCGGCCTTATAGTCCGGTGTGCGGCCCATCCAGCCATAGGTCAGACGCGACCACTCGGCGATGGCATCACGCTGTTCGCGCAGTTCATCCGCGTTACGGGCGAAGCGAAAGAACTTGTGTGTATAGCCGCCGTTGCCCGTGTCGGTTTCCCAGCAGAGCGTTTCTCTGGTTTCGGGATCATGGAGGGCGTCGTACAGCTTGGCCATGGAGGCCGCGGCGTTACGGAAGGCCGGATGGGTAGTGACATCCTTGACGCGATCGCCATAGATGTAGATTTCACGATCATCACGCAGGCTGGCCAAGTATTCTTCGCCCGTCAGTGGACGGTTTTTCTCGGCACGATAATCTTCGGGCATCATGAGGGCATGTCTCCGTATCATTGTTCTTATGCAGGTAATGCGTAACGCTTGGAAGAGATCATGAGCCTGCCGCCGCGGCGGAAGAATGGCTTTTCCAGACAACCGCTTGTACTTTTCATGGAGCGATTTCATCTGCCATTTCGGGCTGATGAATCTCGCCAGGGGAGCTGAACGAAATGAATGTATTGATCGTGGGTGCGTCACGGGGTATCGGATTGGCGCTGGTTACGCAGTACCTGGAACGCGGTGCGCAAGTCTTTGCGCTGGTTCGTCGGTCTGATAACGAAGCCTTGCAACAATTGAGCGCGACTTACGGCGATCGGCTGGTGCTGCTGTCCGGCGATATGACGGACCCGGCACTGATTCCTTCTCTCAAGAAGCAATTGCAGAACACAACGCTGGATCGTCTGATCGTCAACGCAGGGATTTATGGGCCTGATCACCAGGATGTCATGGCAATCAATACCGAAGAGATTGCAGAGTTGTTCTCGACTAATACGGTTGCGCCGCTGCGTATTGTCGAAGGGTTAAGCCATTGCATCGCAGACGGCGGTGTGGTGGCGTGTATGAGCTCCCAGATGGGAAGTGTCACGCTTGATCGTGCCGCAGATATGCCGTTGTATGGAGCCAGCAAGGCGGCCCTAAACAGCCTGCTCAGGAGCTGGGCATCCTCGCATACCCCGTTGTCGTTCAGTGTGTTGGCGTTACACCCGGGGTGGGTTCAGACCGACATGGGCGGCCACTCGGCACCACTGACCACAACCGAAAGCGCCAAGGGTCTGATTGCCGTCATCGAGCAGCAGGCGGGTCGCTGCCAGTGTGATTTTGTCAGTTACCAGGGCGAGTCGCTGCCCTGGTAGGTTGAGGCACGTTAGTACGGAAATAAGGCACAGGACCTGCTCCGTCCTGTGCCTCGTACCTTTATGCACAGACCAGTGGCTTGCGGTTCGCCCAGGGTTGAGCGCGTTCGAGTTGTGCCGCCAGCGCAAGCAGGGTGTGCTCCTCACCAAAGCGTGCCGCAAAATGCGAGCCGAGTGGCAGCCCATTCTCTGTCCAGTAGAGCGGAACGGACATGGCCGGTTGGCCGGACGCATTGAACAGCGCCGTGAAGGGTGAATAGCTATGGAAGGCTTCGATTACTTCGGCCAGGCTGAGGCTGGGGTCAAAGGCGTCCAGGTCACCGATCAGGGGTGGTTCCCGAGTCAGGGTTGGCGTCAGGATCAGATCATGGTCAATCAGGAAGTAAGCCAGCTGCCTGCCCAGCGCATGGATGCTTTCTACCGCGGCGGCATAACGTGCGGCCGGAATATCACCCCGCTCGCGTAGAATGATGCGCGTACGGGGGTCCAACTCTTCGTCTGCTACAGGTTGCCCTCTCAGCTGGCCGACCATATCCAGAAAGTTTCGAGTGCTTGGGCCAATGATATTGAAGAGGTGGTCCAGAAGTCCCGGCAGATTGACGGGTAGCGTGGCAAGCTCCACATGATGGCCGAGCTGCTCGCACAGCCATGCAGTATGACGTACCGCCTTCAACGCCTCCGGACTTGTTGGCCACGGTCCCAGTTGCTCGATCACCGCGATACGAAGCGGTGCGGGATCAGCCGAGACGGCCTGGACGAACGGCATCGCTTGAGCCGGCGCTGCGTAGGGCGCACCCAGGTCCGCCCCAGCGGTGGCGTCCAGCAGAAGGGCACTGTCGCGTACGGATAACGTAATGGCATGGGGCGTCCCCATTCCGGCCCACCCTTCGCCTACCAGCGGACCGGAAGGCAGTCGGCCTCGGGTGGGTTTCAGACCGAAGACCCCGCAACAGGATGCCGGGACACGCAGTGAGCCGCCCCCATCGTTACCATGAGCAAACGGGATGGCACGGGCAGCGACCAGGGCGGCAGCACCACCGCTGGACCCGCCGGTACTGCGTTCCGTATTCCAGGGATTTCGGGTGGCGCCGAAACGGGTCGACTCGGTGGTGTAGGAGGTTCCGAATTCCGGTGACGTGGTCGTGCCTGCAAACACACAGCCCGCGCGACGCAGACGGGCAACCACTTCACAATCCAGATCAGCGCGTGCCTCACCCATGGCGCGCGAGCCCTGTGTCATGCGGGCGCCCTGGACAGGGGAGAATAGGTCCTTGATGAGGGTCGGAACACCGGCCAGTACGCCTTGTCGGGCTTCCGGTCGTTGTGCCATCTGCCGGGCCACGTCATAGCACCGCTCGCTGATGGCGTTGAGTTGCGGGTTTACCCGGTCGAGCCGCTGGATCGCCGCGTCGAGCAATTCGATTGGCGTCACTTCACCTTGCCGTACGAGCAGGCTCAGGGCTGTGGCATCCAGGGTGTCCAGCAGGTGGTCGATGTCATTCATAAACGGAGCTCCTTGTAGCTGAATTCAGGGATGGGTGGAGCGGGCCGGGCTGTTGATTCCACGGCGCAGGAAGCTGAGCAGCGCCCACACAACGGCGGTGATGGCGCTGGCGACGGCAAGCAGGCCAATGGCATGGTGCAGATCACCGGTTTGGCCAAGCAGAGCAATGACGATCAGTGGGCTTGAGAACTGGCCCAGGTACAGGCAGGCGGTGAAGATACCGAGTCCCCGGCCACGGGCGGTCGCGCTCAAGGCATTCATCACCGGTGCCATGGAATTGGGAACCAGCATGCCAGCGCCCAGACCGTGAGTCGTCACGGCGAGCAGAACCTGGTAATAGGTGTGGGCGGTAATGAGTAGCCACAGTCCGCTGGCCATGAGCAGGAGCAGCAGCACATTGCACCCCGCGAGCCCTACACGTCGACGAACGAAGGGCCAGAGCAGCGAGCCTCCCAATGAAGTGAGAAGCCCCAGCCCTGCGCACAGCCCGATCAGCGTACTGGACGTAACCCCCAGCCCGACCAGCAGGGTGGGGCTTTGGACTGGGACGATGAAACTCAGCACCATGCCAAAGAACACCAATAGATAGTTGATGATTAGCGGCGGAAGGGAGGACTGCCCAGGCTCGGTTGAATGCATTGCCCGGGCATGATGAACCTCGGGCTCCCAGAGCAGCTTGAGCATGGCCGGGACAAGCAGGAGGGGAAGCAGGTACAGCAGAAACGGTGTTCGCCAGGAGTGTTCCCCCAGTGCGCCACCGATGGCAAAGAAGATCGAGCCTACCAGACCAATCGTGATGACTTGCCCGTTTACGTAGCGCATGCGTTGTTCGCCATGCCAGTAATCGGCGATGAGCGTGACGCAGCAAGTCATGACTGCCGCCTCGGCACAGCCAAAGAGCAGTCTCAGACCAACAATTCCTTTCAGGCTGTCCAAAAATGCAGGTGTGGCGCCGCAAAGTGCATAGACCAGTGTCGCCAGAATCAGCAGACGTTTGCGTCCGAGCCGGTCGGCCAGCCAACCGGCCAGCGGTGCGCAAAGCGCAATGGCCAGTGCCGGCCCCGTAATGGCCAGTGGTATGAGAACGCCCGTCTGGGGCTCTACCGGCCCGAATTCTGCGGCAATCTTGGGTAGAACCGGCGCGACCATCACGGAGCCCATGATTGTCAGGCTGCTACCAAGCATGAGGACAGCGCCCTGCGCGCGACCAGCGGTATGCCGGCCTTCTAGATAGGACTGGGACATGGTAATTCCTCAGAAACTGTGGGAAAAACGCACGGCGACGGCATAACCCTCGGTACGGTTACGAGCGTCGAATTCCTTGTAAGCATGCACCCAGACAGGTGGCAGCCCCGGCTGGAAAAAGCTCACTGCAGGTCCGATGGCCAGTACCCGGGCGCGGTTGCCGTAGGTAATGTTGGGTGCGTCATCGTCGCTGAGCTGGCGGTAGTAGTAACCGCCAATACCGGCTGTCCAAGGCCCGAAATGCTGGCCCACTGCGAACTCGTGGCGGTACTCAGTTCCGCTCTTGTAATCCGTAGAATGGTTACGGGTGTTCACGTCCAGCTCGAAGCTGGATGACACCTCGAATCCTGAATCACTGATATAGGTGGCGTTGACGATAGGTGAAAACGTCCAGTGGTTGAGGCCGGGGCTGACCAGACGGTTCTTGTCGTAATCGCCGGTGGGTGCCTGAATCTGGAACTGCGCGTTGATACCAAGGTTACGTGAGGGCGTCCATTGTAGAATCAGTGGCAACACCTGCAGGTCCGCCTGCCGGAATACGTGAGTGCTGTCCGAAAAGACGGTGGTGCCGCCCACCTTGACCTTGAGATCAGCGTCTATGTCGAAAAAAGGCGCGATCACACCAAACCCGTATTTTGCACCCAGCAGTTCGGTATCGGTCATGCGGATATAAGCCAGGCCGAGTGAGAGGACGCCAAGGGAAAAATCAGTCCCGTTGTCTCGGCCGTGGCGGTCTTTGACAGTATTGGCCCAGTAGTAGTTGGTACGCAGGCCAACGGTGCCTGTTGGCGACGGTGGCGGTGTGAACCCGGCGCCAAAATCATAGACACCAAAGGCTGTTGTAGGGGCTCCGTCCTCAGTCGCCTGGACGGGATGAGTCAGGAATAAAGTGGCTAACAATACGGAGCTAATTGTTGTGATCTTGTATGCTTCGTACATCGAAACCTCTCCCTTTGTTTTTTCTTAGGGTGGGGGAGGTCAAGCGAGGGTTGTTATCCGGATTTGGCAAAACTGGTCATATAGTCTTCACGAACACGGCGTAAAGTGGCGGATGGTTTTTCGCCAAACAATTTGGCGTAGTCGTTGGCAAAGCGGCTCAGGTGCCAAAAGCCCCATTGGGCTGCTACGTCCTGCACCGAAACCGTGCCGTCACTGTGACAAAGCGCACGGTGCGCCGCATTCAGGCGCAGCGTACGCAGATAAGTGGTCGGGTTGACGCCCAACGCCTCCTGAAAACAGTACTGCAGTTTGCGTCGGCTGGCGCCGATGCGGTTACAGAGTTCCAAAATCGAAGGCGGCGTTTCCTGACACGAAAGCGCATACTCGCGGGCTCGGTCTACCATCCGCTTGCGGGCTGTGGGAGTTAGTGCCGGAACCTCTTCGCCAGCATCGAGCAGATCCAGAAGGTGCAACAGAACGGTTTCCCGGATACCGTTTCGGATAGCCTCGTGCCTCAAGAGGCCTTGACTCTGGCTTTGCGTATTTGCGATGTCGTCAAGCAACCTGACGAACTCGCTGTAACGCTGATGGGGGCGGAGACGGTAACACTTCGGCAAGTCGTCAAGTGTGAACGGGCTCTGTTGCTGCTCTAGGATGGGAAGCAGCTCGGCCTCTGCAACGGTGATGCATAGCAGGTCGAGATTGGCAGGCGTCTGCAACTCTGGCAGGTGAGCGCCGCGGGCGACCAACAGGCTGGCTTCTCTCAACGAGTGTCCGCCGCAATGAAGCTCGCACGCTTCGTTGAGGGGCAGGCTGAATGCAATCGCACCTGGCCATGCCGAGCCGTTCTTGCGCAATGCCTGATTGCACCGATCGCGGGTCAGATGCATCCAGTCCAGCTGGATATCGATCAGTTCGCCCTCGAAGCGTCCAGACGAGACCTGGTCATAATGCAATGCCCAGCCTGTCATGGCGTGGGAGTGCTCCGATACGTCCTGAGTATGGGTGTGATGCATTCGAGCCTTTACCGGTAACGCAGCCTTGATGTCTTGGTGCATTTTGGAAACCTTTCTGCTCGTTAAAGGCCTTTCCTGCGTACTGAGGCAAGTTCTGTTCCTCAACGTACCATCCAGACGTAGATGTGCCAAAAATGGCTATTTGGTAGCGCGTTCACACCAGGGCCATCTTGGATTCAGGCAGCGTCATGCCACCGTCAACGACCAGGGTCTGCCCTGTAATGAACGAGGCGGCCTCTGAGGCCAGAAATAGCATCGCACCGGCAATGTCGGACGGCTGACCAAGCCGCCCGAGCGGGATGCCGGCCCTGATCTGTCGGGTAAGGTCGCTGTCGCCCAGATTACCCATCGCAGGTGTCTGAATCATGCCCGGTTCGACGCCATTCACCCGAACGTTATGGTGTGCCAGTTCCAGGGCGGCATTACGGATGAATCCGTTCACGCCGGCCTTGGCCGCCGCGTAATGACAGAGTCCGGGATAAGCGACTCGAGGTCCTGTCACAGAAGACGTAACCAGTACACATCCCTTGCCCTGTAGCCGGAACAGTGGCAATGCCTGCTGCGTCAGCCAGAACAGGGATGACAGATTGACGGCCAGGGTACGCTCCAGCACTTCAGGTGTAATATCGGCGAACGGAGTTAGTGGAAAGTAGCCGGCGTTGTGTACCAGGGCATCCAGCCGGCCGTAGATTTGCTTGACGGTTTCCATGAGTGTCCTGATCTGATCGCGCTCGGCCAGGTCTACCGGATGGGCGGTCACGTGTCTTCCTTCCTTTTGCAATCCCTGCGCGACCGCTGCTGCGTTCTCCGCATTGAGGTCGGCAATGACGACCTGTGCGCCAGCTCCGGCAAAGTGCTCGACAATTCCTCGCCCGATGCCTTGGCCGCCCCCGGTGACGAGAACGACCTTGCCGGTAAAGTCGTGTATCGATCCTGCTGATGTCTGATCCTGCATCATCCTGCTCCTGCGGTTATGTCGAATGAAAGTAGGCCCGCCACTGGGCCTGTGTTTACGTTGGCTGTTGCGCTGGCGTGGCTGGCCTTACAGGTGCTCGTAGGCAAGCGTGGGCACATCGACGATGCTGGATCCACCGTCCGCCACGATTGAAGCGCCTGTGATGATCGAGGCTTCAGGAGAAAGCAGAAACCGGCAGACTTCAGCGATCTCCGCTGATGTGGCGGGGCGGCGAAGAGGGACATCGCGGGTTACCCGGCTATACGCCGCCTCAAGACTTTCGCCGTAATGCTGCATCAGCGGCTGCATCTCTTCGTCGGCCATCGGCGTTTTCACCCAACCTGGGCAGACCGCATTGACGCGGACGCCGGCAGGGCCATAATCCTTGGCGAGTGAGCGGGTCAAGCCGATCAAGGCATGTTTGGCGGTGGTATAGCTGCAAACTTCCCCTCCTGCGGCCAGCGAGGCGATTGAGCCTAGCAGCACGACAGCGCCCCGTCGCTCGATCAATGAGGGCAGGCACGCCCTGACGCTGTAGAAAGCGGTGTCCAGATTGCTTTGCATTGCTTGCTGCCATCGGGTATCGCTGGTCTCGAGTGCAGTGCCCTGGCCCAGACCGCCCGCTGACGCCACAAGGCCATCGATGCTGCCGAAGCGTTCGATGATCCGAGGGATGAACGTCTCCCAGTCCGCGCTGCTGGCCGCATTGCCCGTCAGTACCAGCCCACCTGTACGAGCGGCTACCTCCTCTAGCGGTTCCCGACGGCGACCAATGAGTACAAGCTGGGCGCCTTCATCGGCAAGGCGATAGGCGCATGCCTCACCGATACCGCTACCGGCCCCGGTGATTACGTAGGTTTTCACCTCATTCATGGCCTGGGTACTCGGTTGTGTTGAGGATTCTGCTGAATGAGCCAACCGGGAAGTTCGACCACTGCCCTAGATCATCACCCGTATGGCCGCAAATCTTTCCGTCGCTGCGGTGTTGCTTCAGGTCGATCAGCACCAGCCCGAGCGTAGGAATGATCTTTTCCCGCCATACGAACAGATAGAGCTCGTTCTCCAGCTTGAAATAATGGCAGCGGTCCGTATCGGCCAGCCCACGTTCAACGCCACTCAGGCAATGCCAGCTGTAGAGGTTTTCGTTGAGATAGATGTGTTCATAAACCTCATGAGGACTGTAGGCGTAGCAGTTGCGGATGCCGACCAGTTCGTGGGTCGGCTGATGTGGGTGATTCGCTTCCGACGGTGATGTACCTGAATAAAGGCCCTGTATCGTCCCATGAGTGAACTGCGCCGAGACTGGCGTTAGATCCTGGCCCGACAAGGCACACCTGAACAGATCGCTGCGCTGATCATCCTGCGTTGGGAGCTGCCCGTAGACCCGCGTGAAAACGCCTTGCTTCACGTCCAGCACGAGGCTGGTCGAGGCAGTGGAGGTGTCGGTCTGCTGAAGGAAGTCGATCAGGTAGATCCCTTCCCGGATGGAAGTGACACGAGAGGCCGCCTCGTGAGATGTCGAATGGTCTGCAGAGGACCAGCCAACCGCATTTTGGCTGAAGCGGTAGGTAATGGATTCGCCGGACGGGCCGTCGAGCACCAGCGTCCTGCCGTTGAGGTCGTTCGAGACAGGCAACGTGTAGTTGTCGAGGTTGAAGCCATCGGCCAGTGCGCCTACGGTGATCCAGTCCTGTTGTTGGGTCATGTCATACACTCCGTTTGATAGGTGAGGTCATCATCCACCAGCGGCCTGGCGCCCGGTATCAACCAGATGGTTGAGGTCGGCAGGAGAACGCTCACAGAAACAGGTGCCGGATCAATTCAGTGCGGTTCGTGACGTTGAACTTGCGATACAGGTTATTCAGGTGCGTTTTAACGGTCGGTAGTCCCATATCCAGATGCCGCGCCAGCGCCTTGTTGCTCAGGCCATCCTTGAGTGCCAACGCAATGTCCTGCTCTCGAGGCGTCAGGCCGGTCAGGCGGGCTGTCTCGCCAGGTTCATGGATGAAGGCCAACGGCAGCGTAAGCTCCAGTAGACTTTGCAGGCCTGTCAGCCGCTCTATCTCTTCGGCTGTAAATGCGCCTAGTGCCCGTGTGCGCAGAAGCGAGATACCAAATGCCGGCCGTCCGGCCTGATAGGTCAGGATTTCGATGACATCGCAAATGGAGTAGGTATCGAGAAAGGTGGCGTATCGGCGCGAGCGATGTGCTTCTTGCCGAGTCGCTGCCACGCTGAGGGGAACGACTGCCAATCCCAGTTCGTGACAGCAGATGGGCCGCAACGGATCAAATTCGCGGTAGACGTCCAGGTAGCACTGATGTACCTGAGGCGTCATAGTCAGCAGCTCGTAGTGGTGAGCCTCAAGCTGCTGATTTACCTGATAGAGCACGGCAGAGGAAGCCGGTACGATTCGCGTTACCGCCTGTAGGCATCGCTGTTTGCCTTCAGTGGCCGGCATCATGACGAAGGTCTGCCTGGGCTCTGATTTATGCAGCCGCGAGGTAGTGTTTGACAAACCCATCACTGACGACTTCCCACAGGACAGGTGTGCCCTTGGTGACAGACCAGCTATCTCCGGTCTTGTAATGGGTACTTTTGCCTGTGGATTCGTCAGTTAGGATGACCTCACCATAAACAACCGTTGCCTGCTCATTGAACGGGTACACCATTCGGAACTTGCTTTTAGTGGTACCAAAATAAGCAGAGCTGACCGGATCGGTCGGCGCACCAAAGGTCATTTTGCCAAAGCACTTGCCGTCGCCTTCCAGGATTTCCGAACCCAGATCCGCCACGGTGCCCCAGGCTTCAAGATCGGTCAGTGCGGTGCCTTGTTTAACAGTGAATAACGACATGAAATGGTCCTTTTCGTTAAGGGGAAATATCAGCGGCGGCCTGTCATGTAGCCGGCGCTCTGATGCATGATCTTGCCCAGGCTGCAGATAACCGGGCGGAAATGATCCTTGCCTATGATGTTGCTATGGCGAACCGAGCTGATCAGGTCGTAGCGGGCAGAACCCTCGCTCATGCCCTCAGCCAGAACCTTGCAAATAATGTGGCTTGGCGTTACGCCGAAGCCTGAATAGCCCTGTACGTAGAACGCATTGGGCCGACCGGACAAGGTGCCGATCTGTGGAAACAAGTTGGCACCGCATGCCATCGGGCCACCCCAGGCCAGATCGATCTTCACGTCCTTGAGGTATGGGAAGATCTTGAGCATCAGGTTGCGGTTCCAGGCCTTCAGGTCTTTGGGGATATAGTCGAGATAAGGCGTAGCAGCGCCAAATAGCAACCGGTTCTCGGCCGTAACGCGGTAATAGTCAATGACCGGGCGGATATCGCTGTAGGCCCCACGGATTGGGCTGATGCGTTCGATCAATTCATCCGAGAGCGGCTCGGTCATGATCTGGAACGCATAGGTGTTGATCGTTTTGGTATGGAGTTCCGGCTCCAGCTTGTTGAGGAAGCTGTCGCATGCCCAAAGCAGCTTGCTTGCCCTGACAGAGCCCTGCCCGGTGCGCACAGTGATCCGCTCACCATACTCAACGGCAAGGGCAGGGCTGTGCTCGAAGATCTTGACGCCATAGCTGGCTAGCGCCTTGGCCTCGCCCAATAGCAGGTTGAGTGAATGAACATGACCGCCGCCCATGTGCAACAGGGCGCTGGTGTAGGCTTCCGATCCAATGATGCGGCGGACTTCCGAGCCTGTCAGCAAGGCAATCTCATGGCCGGAGTTCAGTGATTTGAATTCTTTTTCCCAGGTGCGTAGTGTCTTTTCCTGGCGTGCGTTAAAGCCCATATAGCCGTAGCCATGATGGAAGTCCGCATCGATATTGTATTTCTGAATCCGGCCCTTGATGATGTCAGCGCCTTTGTCACTGATCTCGAAAATAGTCTTGAGGCCGTCTTCACCTACTTGGTTCTTGATCTTGTCCAGGTCATGACCAATACCCGCCATGATCTGTCCGCCATTACGGCCCGTGCCGCCAAAGCCCAGGTAACGACCTTCGAGCACCACGATATTGGTGATGCCTTTCTCGGCTAGCTCAAGAGCGGTATTGATTCCTGAAAAGCCGCCTCCGATCACAACGACGTCGGCTTCGATGTCCGCATCGAGCGTTGGGAAGCTCAGATTGTATTTCTTGGTAGCGGTGTAGTAGGTAGGCGTTTCTATTGTAATCATGGGACTGCCTGGACGAACGAAAATAAAAGTGACCGTTTGAGCCACGCTAGCAAGCTCATGCCTCTATTAATGCAGCGTTCGGGTGGCAAGAATTGTTCCTGGCTGCCATGGGACTTGATCCTCGCTGCCGACCCGCCTTGACAGCATCCAAATCGTCCGCAACGACGTGATGTTGTGCAGCGGGCTCATCTACTAATGTGTAGCGTGACGTACCGTTTTGCGTCTTACTGCCGAGCCGCCATACCAAGCAGGCATCACTTATGTGGAGGCTACGGGTTTAATCAGGCGAAAGGGGGAGGGGTAGCGTTTGCAGGTACATTATGCGTGCGAGGCTGGAGCGCAGCAGACGGATCGTCCTGACGAATCGATACGCATCGGTGAGGCTTACGGCCCTCTCCCTTAAAAGGCGCTGGGAGTACCGCTCAGACGCCAGGCATACCCTAGTTAGCTGCATGCCGTTTAAAAACCGCCGCCGGTAGGACTACTGCGCAACACATGTCTAAGCTTTGCTATGATTTAATTGGTAATACCAGCCCATAAAGATTTTCTTTTTTTACCCACCTACTAAGGAATAAGCAGGGCAAGACAAGCGACCGAAAGCGTGGTGCGCGCCGCGTATCAGGGGATACGCCTGCGTTCGGGCAAAATAGCGTTAAAAGAGCTGGTAGCTAACCGTCCAGTCGCACGTCGGGGTCTCCACGGCAACGACCATCAACCGATCACGGCCCTGGCCGTCTGGTTTGCTTGCAGAAAATAGGGTAGACAGGCGATTTCCATACACCGAGCCTTTATCGAGGCGCCAGGAGCGACCATAGCTTTCAACGCTTTGCAGGCACTCCAGTATCAGCCGGCCGGCCGGCTCCTTTAAAAGCTCGTACGTATTGCTAATAAAGTGACTCATACCTTGTTTGCTCCCTTTCAGTTCACTTCACCACCCGAACCCAAACTGCTCCCTGATACAACAGGCAGACCTTATCGCTAGACATGATCACATCGTGAAAATTTCGTGAAAAAAATGTAAATAGATTATTGGCTGGCTGCAAAGCACGGCGTACAGTCTGGATACGGAAATGCCAGAGTTCGTTGATATGGATCAGCCTTTTCCACGCGGCTACCCAGGTGCGCTTGGTCAAAGTGCTGCAATGACATGCCTATCCCTTATATGAGCCCACCCATGAGTATCCAGCCTGCGCCATTGAAGCCCGAGAATCCGGACCAGCCGACCCTTTACAGTCACACCGCTCAGTCGGACATCGAAGTCTTCAGGTTTGAGCAAGACGCAATTATGGTTGTGTGCAGTTCCGGCTCAGAAGCGTCTGAATCCACAGGTGAGGTTGATACTGCCGCGCTGCAGGCTCTGCTGGTTTCGCAGGAGATAAATGTCTCGCGAGCTTTTCTGCTTTGTCAGAAACACCCAGGCAGCTGGGCCTGTTATGACTATCGATGCGGTGAACTCTTAGCGGTCCGATTGCTGGAGCCGGATGGTCTTAGCGTATTGGCTTACATTTGTGATGAGTTGGAACTCAACGAGTATCCACGGGAGCTGGTGGATCAGATGTGCCGGAGCGAGGCGGGCAAGGTATCGTGACAACTACGGGCGATACCTCAGTTAAGTTCGAGTATGCCCTCACGAACAATCAATAGCGCCAATCCTATCAACGCTAATCCTTCAAGCTGAAGCATAGGGTCCAGCGGGTCGAATGCCAGGCAACCTGCACCGCTCAGGCAGAGTAATGTACCCAGAGCAAACAGCATTGCGGTTATCCTCCGTGATCATTATCAAGATCTGCTTTTACATTACGTAGTCATTTTACCCTAAGCCGTACGCCTTTTCAGTGGGTCGTCAAGTGATTCGCAAGCAAGGACGAAACGGCGCTGCAAGGATTGACAGGCGTTAAATCAAAAATGGTTACCTGAATGTGTGGGTAGCGTGCTCTGGCTGGGACTGGGTGACAGGCCAGCCACTGCTTTCAACGCTCGTGTACTGTATGGGTCTGATGAAAACTTTATAGTCACGGTGTTCAGAGATTTTTAAGGAGCCAGTCATGACGTTTGCGCGGCTTTGTCGTAGCGCGGTTGTCGTTGCGTTGATTCTTTATGGGGTTCAAGGTGTACGAGAAGGTTTCAATCCCCTTCACTGGTCCTCTCGAGACGTATTCGTCCTGCTGAGTGCATGGGCGATTTATCTGGTCATCCTAGTGGGTGAATCATGGCGTCGAGGACGGCATCAGCAATAAGCCTGTTCAACAAAAGAGAAGTCCGTCACAGGTGTGTGCACTTAACTGCTATCAGGTCGACAAGCGGTCTGTGACTTGGTGAACTTGTGGAGGCAATTTGACACTTATATGCCAGCATTGCGTGCCATCTCGCAATGCTCCTTAATGGTCAAATAGCAAAACGCAGGTGATGTGATGCTGGCGCGAGTAGTTGCTCTTTTGGTGTGCATGGCCACAGGATTGATAGTAGCAGACTGGCTGGGACTGATAAGCAGGGTTTCGGCGCTTACACTGTCTGGCACCCTCAGCGTTGTAACGATGCTTTTTGCGTTAACAATTTCCGCACTCTACATCTATACCCGCCTGGATTGATTTCGTTCCATCAGGTTGCCTAGCGCTGGATAATCGGCGACGTGCTCAGAACTATTCATTGACTGAACGATACTGCAAATAGCACAAAGGGAGCCTAAGCTCCCTCTCAACCATGCTGCACGATGCCTTTTGTTTTTCTTGTATGGCCCTAAGCAACCCCTGGATGCTTCGGATGCATTATGTTGTCTTTAAGTGAACGGATTACTTTAGACACTTCACAAGCTCTAAAATGATCAGTTCGCTTCGCCACTTTCAATCTTGTTTTTGTTGTTTTGAAGTGATCTGTTTTATTTGTTGTTCTTGTTATACCAGGAATAAAGCAGGTGCCGTGCCAACTTTAAAAAAATCTTTATTAATCAGTGACTTGAAGGTTTTGCCTGTTTTGGTGTTCCGATGCTGTTCCTGATTTCGTTACGCATTGACCCAGCACTGTCACCATGGCGTAACAGGATTGTTACGAAGGGCTTATGAGGCAGTTACCGGCAGGCTCAAACACATTGGGTCTTCAACAGCTCAAGCCCGAACGCCTTCTTCTCTTAGCCACTGATTGATCATTGCATGCGTTTTCGGCGCAGGCGTGATTAAGCATAGAGGGCTTCCGCTGGAGCCTGGACGATGTTGATGCAGGCACACAGCCCCATCGTAACGAACGATCCCCGGGAGCGGATAAGGGTATCAATCGCCTGATGGCTATTGTTAACGTCTTGTCATCAATCATGTGCCTGTCTGAATGCCATTATGCAGCGCACTAACGCGACGGTCGCTTGTCCCACCCCCTAATGAGCTCGTTGGAGTCGAGCCTGTATCTGGAATAGGGGAGTCGGAAGGCATTCCATGATTGTTTACATTGTGATGAGCAGGCGCACCGTATGATGCTGGTGCTGATTGTCGTACTGCCGCTGCTTGGCAGCCTGTTACCTATAGTGTTTGATCGGGGCGGTCGACGCCTGCCTGCCATTGCGGCCTCGATACCCGCGGCGATTGCCTTCTTCATCCTGTTGAATTTGCGCTCCAGGTTGGCAGAGGGAGCCGCCATCACTGTTTCGTACACATGGCTGGAAAACCTGGGCTTCAACCTGAGCCTTCGTCTGGACGGGCTGAGTTTTCTTTTTGCCTTGCTGATTCTGGGGATCGGCCTTCTGGTCATTCTCTACGCGCGATACTACCTATCGTCTGAGGAGGCCATTGGACGATTCTACAGCTACCTGCTGTTATTCATGGCAGCCATGCTGGGGGTCGTTCTTTCCGAAAACGTGCTGCTGATGCTCGTCTTCTGGGAAATCACCAGTCTTTCCTCGTTTCTGCTAATCGGTTTCTGGTCCCATCGCTCCGACTCGCGACGCGGGGCGCGAATGGCCCTGACGATTACTTCAGGCGGGGGGCTTGCCCTGTTGGCAGGCATACTGTTGCTGGGGCACATTGCAGGCAGCTTCGAGCTGAGCCAGATCCTGGTTTCCGGCTCACGTATCGTCGAACATCCTCTCTATCCGCTGATGCTGGTGCTGATTCTGCTAGGTGCCTTTACCAAGTCTGCCCAGTTTCCGTTCCACTTCTGGCTTCCTCACGCGATGGCAGCGCCCACGCCTGTTTCAGCCTATCTGCACTCAGCCACCATGGTTAAGGCTGGCATTTATCTCATGGCACGCCTGTATCCGGCTATTTCGGGTACAGATGAGTGGTTCTATATCGTCAGCCTTACCGGGTTGGTTACCCTGGTGCTTGGGTCAGCCATGGCCTTCTTTCAGCAAGACCTTAAAGGGCTGTTGGCCTATTCCACCATCAGCCATCTGGGCCTTATCACCTTGCTGTTCGGGCTGGATACCGACATGAGTTCGGTAGCTGCCATCTTCCACACCATCAACCATGCGACGTTCAAGGCCTCACTGTTCATGGCGGCGGGGATCATCGACCATGAGACCGGTACGCGTGACCTGCGTCGGCTGGGAGGGCTCTACCGTTACATGCCGCATACGGCATTGCTTGCGATCGTCGCGTCGTTGTCGATGGCAGGAGTGCCGTTACTCAATGGTTTCCTGAGCAAGGAAATGTTTTTGAGTGAGACCCTGGAGCAAGGGTTGCTGGGTCCGTTCAATTGGGTCATTCCCGTCGTCTCCACCATTGCCAATCTGCTCACCATGGCATATTCCGTACGCTTCATTCATCAGGCGTTTCTGGACAAGACGCCTGATCACTCGGCAATGCCTCACTTTCCACCCCATGAGCCGCCGTTCTGGATGCGCGCGCCGGTCAATATCCTCGTCTTGCTGTGTGTCCTGGTAGGTCTGATGCCTGAGCAGACCGTAGGCGATCTACTTGCGCTGGCGGCACGGGTTTCATTAGGCGGACCGTTACCCGAATACAGTCTGGCCCTCTGGCATGGGTTCAATCTGCCTCTTGTCATGAGCCTCATTGCGCTGGGCGGTGGCGTACTGCTGTACTTTGGAATGCGGCGTCCCCTGTTTCGCCTGTATAACCAACTTCCTGATGCCGAAGCGCGGGATGTGTTCGAGGGCGCAATCCAGTGTCTGGTCCGGCTGACCGTCCTGTTTACCGAACGTGTAGAGAACGGCTCGCTACAACGATACATGACGCTTATGCTGATAGGCGTACTGCTCGTAACCGGGAGTGCCTTGTGGGATCTCGAGGTAGTGACGGGGCCGGTGGCGATGACTCCACTCGACCCGGTTACCTCGGCAGGGCTGGTGATTCTTATGGCCGCCTCGATTTCAGTCGTCCTGTTCCACCGTCGGCGGTTGCAAGCCATCGTCTTTAGCAGTGTAGCCGGATTGATGGTGTCTCTGCTGTTTGCCCGGTTCTCGGCGCCTGATCTGGCATTGACTCAGTTGTCGGTTGAGGTTGTCACCACGGTCCTGCTGGTACTGGCACTGTTCTTCCTGCCCTGGCATACACCGCGTGAGTCCTCCGCACTGCGAGGAGGACGGGACGGCCTACTGGCGGTGGGATGCGGTGGGTTGGTTTCTTTGCTGGCCTATGCGGTACTGACGCGGCCCTACGAGAGCATTGCGCAGTTCTTCCTGGACCGGAGCGTACCGGAAGGCGGCGGCAGCAACGTCGTCAACGTGATTCTGGTGGACTTTCGGGGGTTCGATACGCTGGGCGAAATCAGCGTACTGGCCATTACCGGCATCGCCGTCTACGCCATGCTGGACGGGCTAAACCCTAAACTTCCCGAGCGGGGGCTGGGTGGGTACCCCTGGATACGTGATCGGCACCCTCTGATGCTCAAGGTTATGGCCAAGCTCCTACTACCGCTGGCCCTGCTGGTTTCCGTCTTTATATTTCTGCGTGGCCATCAGTTGCCCGGTGGCGGCTTTATAGCTGGCCTGATCACAACGGCAGCGTTGATCCTGCAGTACATTGCCAGTGGGCTTCGTTGGACGACTGCACGCTTGCCTCTCGATTATCGCCGCCTGGCAGGCAGCGGCATTTTGCTGGCCGGGGCGACAGGGCTGGTCGCATGGCTGTTTGGCAAGCCCTTCCTGACCTCTGGGTTCACGCACCTGCATATTCCAGTGATCGGTGACGTCGAACTGGCCAGCGCGACGCTGTTTGATCTGGGCGTCTACCTAACCGTTGTAGGCTCCTCGTTGCTGACACTGGCGCATTTGGCCTCAAGCGGCCGACCGCAAGAGGAGGGCGTGTCCTGATGGAACTGTTATTTGCCATCACCTTGGGTGTGCTGACAGCGAGCGGTGTTTATCTGATGCTACGTGGGCGTACGTTCCCGGTCGTATTGGGAATGACCCTGATCACTTATTCCGTGAATCTTTTTCTTTTTGCCATGGGGCGCTTGTCGACCGGTGCTGCCCCCATCATTGGTCAAAGCCAGACCTATGCTGACCCCTTGCCCCAGGCGCTGGTGCTGACTGCCATCGTCATCAGCTTTGCGATGACAGCATTCGTGCTGGTGCTGTCCATCCGTGCGGTTTGCGAACTTGGAAACGATCACGTGGACGGAGAGGAACAATGAGTCATGTGATCATCCTGCCGATTCTACTGCCGCTTTTCAGCGGGGCGGCCCTGTTACTGTTCAATAGTATGACATCGCAAAACAAACGGTACTTTTCAGCGTTGGCTACCTTCCTGCTGATCCCGCTGTCAGCGTGGCTGATCACTGTTGCTGCCCGCGATGAAATCGTAACCTACACCCTCGGTAACTGGCCGGCTCCCTTTGGCATTCTGCTGGTGCTGGATCGGCTGAGTGCGATTATGGTGCTGATTACATCGGTTCTGGCGAGTGGTGCCATACTCTATGCCTGCCAGGGCGACGATGCTCGCGGCCCTAATTTTCATGCGTTATTCCAGTTTCAGGTAGCCGGCCTGAATGGCGCCTTTCTTACCGGCGACCTGTTCAATCTGTATGTCTTCTTCGAAATCCTGCTGATCGCCTCCTACGCGCTGCTGTTGCACGGCGGTGGCAAGGAGCGCACAAGTGCGGGCCTGCACTACATACTGCTTAATCTCCTGGGCTCGTCGTTGTTTCTGGTGGCCGTAGGCGTGCTGTATGGGCTGCTAGGCACCCTGAACATGGCACATCTGTCTGAACGCATCGCACAGGTAGGGCCGAACGATGCCCCGCTGATTGCAGCCGCCGGGCTCCTGCTACTGTTAGTCTTTGCACTCAAGGCAGCCCTGCTGCCTCTTTACTTCTGGCTACCACGTGCCTACGCAGGGGCAACGGCTCCGGTCGCTGCATTGTTCGCCGTGATGACAAAGGTCGGTGTATATTCGATTTTGCGCATCTATGCGCTGCTGTTCGGCCCTGACGCCGGAGCATTATCTCATCTGGCGCAACCCTTGCTGTGGCCTCTGGCCTTGCTGACCCTTGCCCTGGGGTCCATTGGTGCCCTGGCGGCGCGCCAACTTCAGGAGCTGGTGGCTTATTTGGTGCTGGTATCGGTGGGGCTGCTGTTGGCTGGTATGTCGCTTGGACGTGTGGAATCGATCTCGGCTTGTCTGTTCTACTTGATTCATACCACATGGATTACCGGAGGGCTCTTCCTGCTCAGTGATATGGTCGCCAGGCAGCGAGGGGAAACCGGGGCCCGACTGGAGAAAGGGCCTACCCTGCGACAGCCCATGCTTCTGGGCAGCCTGTTTTTCATTGGGGCGGTGTCCATAGCGGGCCTGCCGCCGTTTTCAGGATTTTTTGGAAAACTGCTGATCCTGAAGTCTGCACCACTTTCGGAGGCGCGCTGGCTCTGGCCGGTATTGCTGATCTCCAGTCTCGGCCTCGTCATTGCATTAAGCCGGGCGGGCAGTACGGTGTTCTGGCGAGGCGGTGAGGGCATCGCCGGGCAGGAGAGGGCAAATGGCTGGCGCCTGCTAGCCGTGATAACGCTGATGTCCGCCAGTGTCGTGCTGGTAGTCGTCGCAAAACCGCTGACGCTTTACCTTGACCAGGCTGCGCAACAAATCATGTCTCCAGCGGCTTACGCCAGTGCTGTATTACAGGAGGGTAGCCGATGAACCTATTGTTTCCGCATCCATGGTTAAGCGCAGTTCTGGTAGTGCTCTGGTTGCTATTGGTCAACAGTATCAGTCTGGGAAGCTGGATTATGGGCCTTTTCCTGGGCTGGGCTATTCCACGGTTATGTACTCGAATGTGGTTCGAGAACGCGCGGCCCCAACATGGCTGGCTGACAGTTAAGTTGCTTCTTAGAGTTACCAGGGACGCACTCGTCGCTAACATTCAGGTAGCTGTACTGGTCTTGGGGCCGACACGGCGGCTCAATCCCATCTTTGTCGAGGTACCTGTGGATATTCGGGATGACCTTGGCCTTACCCTGCTCATGAGTATCATCTCGCTGACGCCTGGAACCGTATCGGCTGAACTCAATGAGGATCATTCCCTCATTCTGGTTCATGCACTCAACGAAGAAGATCCCGCGCAGCTGATTAGAAGTATCAAGACGCGTTACGAGCAGCCGCTGATGGAGATATTTCCATGCTGACCATTGTGATTCCTATTTGCCTGGCTCTATGTACTATTGCCGTGCTGCTGGCGTTTATCCGGCTGGTACGAGGGCCACATCAGTCCGATCGTATCCTGGCGCTGGACACCCTTAACATCAACGCGATTGCATTGATTGTACTGTTTGGCCTGTGGCTGGACTCAAACCTGTTTTTCGAAGCGGCGCTGATCATTGCGTTGATGGGGTTTATCAGCACGGTCGTACTGGCCAAATTCATTACCCGTGGCGACATCATCGAGTAAGGAGACATATGAACCCATGGCTTGAAGGTATTGTTTGTGTATTACTCCTGGTGGGTAGCGTATTTACGTTGATTGGCTCGATTGGGCTGTTACGGCTGCCTGATTTCTTTACCCGGCTGCATGGCCCAACCAAGGCCACGACGTTGGGCGTAGGCAGTACCGTCATTGCATCCATGCTGTATTTCACGACCCAGCACGATGGCCTCAGCCTGCATGAATTGCTGATTCCCCTGTTTTTGTTCATTACCGCGCCCGTCAGCGCTCAAATCCTGTGTAAAAGCGCAATGCAACAGCGATTGAAACGCACCGAAAAGACCAAAGGCGAACCCTGGCAGCCTTGAACCTATGTAAGGTGCGGCGTCTGCAGACCGATTGAACGTGCGCCTGTCTTCCGTTGAACTCTACCGATAGCCTTGCAAGGCGTGGGAAGCGCAGCAGAGCGGGTCATGACTCTGCAGCTGGCCGCCGCGCTCATGCTTTGCCCGTCGCGCTATAGACCTACCGTTGTCACGAAGAGCCAGAACGTCGCAGGGCTGGACCGTATATCGTCGATGGTTTAGTGAACGACTCCGGCCCGTTGCCCCTCACATCTGTAGGTTTTGAATACCTCATACACCGGCCAATGCACCAGACAGGGGGCGTTATGTTTTTCGATAGTTGGAGTGGGTTGATCCGGGTCATCGTAGTCGGAACGGCGGCCTATGTCTGTTTGATTGCGCTTTTGCGTATCTCGGGCAAACGGACATTGGCCCAGCTCAATGCCTTTGATTTTGTCGTGACGGTAGCATTGGGCTCAACCCTGGCTACGGTGCTGTTGTCGTCCAGCGTGGCGCTGGCAGAAGGGTTGACTGCGTTCGCGCTGCTTATTGGTCTGCAGTATGTGGTTACCTGGAGCAGCGTTCGCTGGCCAGCTGTGCGTAAGCTGGCCCGATCGTCGCCGTCCCTGTTGGTTTACCAAGGGAAATGGATGCATGACAACCTACGGAGCAACCGTGTCACGGAAGATGAAGTCATGCAGGCCCTGCGGACTCAGGGAAAAAGTGCATTGAATGAAGTCGGTGCGGTGGTGCTTGAGACAGACGGCAGTTTTTCCATCCTCCAAAATGCACCTGAGAAGGCGCTTTGAGAAAGGCGATAGCAGCGGCACTCAATCAGTACTCCCGCTCCAGTTCGGCCCGTAGCTGCTCAAGTCGCCGCCGGTCTTCGTCCATTGCCAACGCCTGGCTGGCACGCGTGTAGGCCAGCTCGCTTTGCCTGACAGCAGCGACGCGCATTGCATCATTATCCGGGTGGCTAAGGGAAAAGAGTGCTTTTTGCAGGCGTATGTTTACCTCGATCATGGCTGCGCCATCCCGTGCGATTGGGGTAAACAGATCGTCGAACAGGTCATTCACGTCAAGGGGCCTTATGTAAATGCGGCTTAAGACCTGTTCGACTGGAGGTGAACATTTAGGCCGATTTGCCACACAGGCGAATACTCTCACCGCGCGTCCAATGACATCAATGGCTGTACCCTGATCATTGAAGCCTGGGGACAGCGCTCGTGAGGCGATCTCGGCCATTACCGAAAGGCCGAAGCGAGGATCATGTTCAAAAGTACGTTGCTCACCCATGACAAAGGCATTCCGGAGCTCGTCGTCACATTGCTCATTGAGTCCGTCTACCCATGCTAAAGGGCAACCAGGATCAACGAAACTGCCAGGCAAGACATTCACGTATACGCGACTTCGCTCATGTTTGGTCAGCTCCGCCAGAGCCGGCATGTCCAGATGCTGTATATACCCAATCCGGTTTGCGTATACAGGGCGGCCTAGGGTTTTATAGAAGGCGTTCTCCGGTAATGGATTGCCGCCCAGGTAGGGTTGCTCCAGGCGGTGCTGTAGCGCCTTAAGGGTGACACGTTCAACTTGGGCTGTGGTTTCGCCTACCCGACCTAGGCTGCTTAAGCGATCAATCCAGCGTAGCAGGGCATAGATAATCAGGACGATGACCGAAAGCGTTACCGCAAACAGAATAACGCGCCCCTTGGCGCCATAGAGCCCAGTGCTTAGCGCAACGATTCCGACAAGACTGAAAATAAACGACCCAATAAAGGTCGAAAGAGCATTTTGTGTAGTAGGGTCCTCTACCAGTAAAGAGGTTGCCCGTGGGGTAACATTATTGGTGGCTGAACTGTAGGCTGATACTGTGGTGCTTAGAGAAAAGGTAGTAACGGCCAGCATACTTGACGCAATGATGCCCAAAATATTGTCAACGGCATCGGCGCCGATCTTGGTAGGAAGCTCATCTGGAATGTACGGGGCAAACACTAAGGCCAGTAGAGCGGTCACAACGCCCAATACCGAAAAAAGCGTTGCCCTAAACCAGGGGCGCTTGCTCTTCCTAAGTAAAAACCATTTCCATCGTTCGACCATTGCTCCGCTCCATCAACTACCCAAGTTTCTATAGCGACCCGGCGCTCATGGGTGGGTTCGGTTGATGTCCTCTTTTCCTGTGACTGGAGGAGCGGTGTCATGCCGTGACCAAACGAAAAGTTGATCTGCTCTATTGCTTGCGGCGCCCCTTGTTGCATGACCCAGTCGCTCGTTTAATGCATAGGTTGCGCAACCTATCTTCAGCTTTTGCCTCGTTGCGCTCCTGGAGATCTCTATTACGCTGAAAATGATTTCGCGTAATCATTACAGGTGTTTCATGAGCGTCAATGCAAGAGCGATTCCCCTTTCCCTGGTGTGCCTATTGGCCGCCTGCTCCAGCGGCGGTAATACGGAGTCCTATGTCACCGCGCCCGGTGCGCCCAAGCAGGCGATGACCAAGACCCTGGAAACCGGTGCCGACGTGTTGCAGAGCAAGCCGCCTATCGAAGCCCTCAATGCCTACCTGGACGGTTTCCACTTCTATAACGGGCACCCGCATGGGCAGATGGAGGCTCATCACTACTGCTCGGTCCTTAACGAACAGGTCATCCAGTGTGTCATTTATGACGGCAATACCAGGGATGCCAAGATCATGGGCGTGGAGTACATCATCGATGAGGCGCTCTTCAAGCAGCTGCCTGCCGCGGAGAAAGCCCTGTGGCACAGCCATGTCCACGAGGTGAAATCGGGGCAGCTGGTAGCACCCGGGATCCCCGAACCGGCGGAGCATAAGCTGATGGAAAAGCTTGTTCATACGTATGGAAAAACCTGGCATACCTGGCACACAGACCAAGACAAGACCTTACCGCTGGGTGTCCCTCAGTTGATGATGGGATTTACTGCCGACGGCCAGGCCAATCCACAGATGGTCGAGGCGCGTGATCGTCGTATGGGCATCGACAGCAAGGCGAAAAAAGCTGCCCGGGCCGATATCGTCGCTCCGGCCATCGATCCCGGTGCCGATGCCTGGCAAAAGGGAAGGATCATCCAAATCAAGGATCCCACTGGGTCTCAAAATCATGGCGCGCATTCGCAGCCCTGAAGGTAAAACGACCCAGGCATGGTTCTTGTGCCTGGGTCGATTGCACAAGGCTCAGCTCAGCCGGTTATAGCCGCCCGGCACGCCCCGCTTGGATAAGACCCACTGCCACAACTGGATATTCCGGGCGCGAAAGGCGGCAGCGCAAGACTGCAGGTAATACGTCCACATGCGATAGAAGCGTGTGCCGAGTTTTTTCTCAAAGCTTGGCCAGGCAGCATCAAAGTGCTTAAACCAGGCCATTAGCGTCTTGTCGTAGTCCGCTCCGAAATTATGCAGGTCTTCAGCCACAAATAATTCATCAAGGGCATCGCCTATCTGACCAATCGAGGGAAGGTCGCCATTAGGAAAAATATACTTGTCGATCCAGGGATCGGGAGAGGAATGCCGCTGATTCTTGCCAATGGTATGGAGCAGAAAGAGTCCATCATCCTTCAGGCAGCGATGAGCGACCTCCATGAACGTCCTGTGGTTCTTGCGCCCAACATGCTCGAACATACCAATGCTGACGATGTGGTCAAAAGGCTCATCCAGGTCGCGATAATCCTGCAGCCTGAATTCGAGCGGCAGTCCTGCGTATTGGCGTTTGGCAAACTCTGCCTGTTCTCTTGAGATCGTAACCCCTACACACGTAACGCCATAGTGCTCCGCTGCGTAGCCCATGAAACTGCCCCAGCCGCAGCCGATATCCAACACCTTCATGCCGGGACGCAGGCTGAGCTTTCGGCAGATGAGGTCAAGTTTGGCTTCCTGCGCAGAAGCAAGGTCCGTCGCATTTTTCCAGTAACCGCAGGTGTACGTCATCCGCGGATCCAGCATGGCGGCATAAAAGTCATTACCGAGATCGTAATGTGTTTGCCCAACCTGCCAGGCACGGCTTTGGGTCTGAAGGTTGAACAGTTGACTTCTCAGGTAATGAAACACCAGCCGCGACGGCTGTATGCGCGAGGACAAGTCTGCCTTCAGGATGCGGTAGATGAATTCATCCACCCGACCGACATCCCAGTCGCCATTAACGTACGTCTCGCCCAGGCCCAGGTTGCCTCGAGCAAATGCCTGCTCTGGAACGCCCTTGTTATGTAGCCGGATGTCCCAAGGGCTGGAACCGTTGACCTTGATTCCAGCAAGATCGAGCAATTCTTCGAAGTAGTCGAACGTTCGGGTATGGTCGGGACAGTAAAGCTCTTCATCCTGATGCTTGTGCGAAACTATAGCCATGCGCCTTTATCTCCTTGATCCTGTCAAAGTTGCTCATGACTTCCGTGAACGTACTGCTCCTTTTGATTGAATAAAATGTACAGCGGATGTGGTAGGCCAAAAGAGTGCTTTGAGTGAAATAGTGTTTTTCTATTTATATGAAACGTGGAGTGCACCTGGCCTCGAAAGTGCTCTCTCTGAATACACATTTTGTAAAATTTACTGATGGCATTTTGTTCAATAAGTTCGCGACGAAGCGCAGGAAAAACGCTTCCATGAACATTAAGTTCGCAGGGAGGAGGAGCGAAAAAATAGCTCCAGGTAGAACCACGCTCCTGAGCTGACGTACCATATTTCTCCTGCCCGCGCTTTTGCGCAGCGGCTTCATACCCCTTGCTATTGCCTCGGAGTCCCATGTCTGTTCGGATCTGTGTTCTCGAAACCGATATTCTTGTCCCTGAACTGGCCGAGCTGTACGACGGCTATGGCGCCATGTTTGTTCGTCTGTTCGAGCAGGTGCCGGAGCAGGTTGAATGTACGGTCTATAACGTCGTTGAAGGCCACTACCCACCGGAAGGCGCCCGTTTTGATGCGTATCTGGTTACCGGCAGCAAGGCGGACTCCTTTGGCGAAGAGCCCTGGATTCAACGCCTCAAAACTTATGTGCAACAACGTTATGAGCACGGTGACAAGCTCCTGGGTATCTGCTTTGGTCATCAGCTCCTGGCCCTGGCGCTAGGAGGGGTGGCCGAACGCGCCAAGGGAGGGTGGGGAATTGGGGTACAGCGTTTCGAGGTCGCGCAGGGCTTTTCCTGGCAGCAGCCTCCGCTGGAGAATGTCACGCTGATCGTCTCGCATCAGGACCAGGTCACGGCGCTGCCTCCCGCTGCGCAGTGCCTGGCCAGTAGCGCCTACTGCCCGAATGCGGCGTTCGTCATGGGCGATCAGGTGTTGTGCTTTCAGGGGCATCCGGAGTTTGTAGCGGAGTATGCGAACCGGCTATTGGTAAGGCGCCAATCAGTCTTTTCCACCGAACAATACGAGACGGCTGTAGCCTCGTTGGAGCAGCCTCATCAGGGCGCCCTGATCGCGCAGTGGATGGTGAATTTTGTGGCAGCCCCTCGTAGCTAATAAGCCGACGCGATACAAAAAAGGCGGTCTGAAAAGACCGCCTCGGTATCAAAGCTCAATCATGCGTTGGCGCCTCGTAAGCGACCAATGCCGAAGAACAACAGGGCCAGCAGCGGCAGGCTACTGCCCACCAGAACGATAGCTGGCCAGCCGCCTCGTTCATAAACGGTGCTGGCTATCGCTGATCCCATGGCACCTCCGATAAAGATGCTGGTCATGTACAGGCCGTTCAAACGGGCGCGGCTCTTGGCATCTAACATATAGACGGCACGTTGACCCAGAACCATGTTCATCTGCACGGCAAAGTCGAGCAGGATGCCGGTTATTGCCAAGCTGACGACCCCATAAGGTGAATGAACCAGCGCTGGCAAAAAGCTGAGGGCGGCAAGCAGCATGGCAACTGCCGAGGCACGATGGGTATGGCCTGCATCGGCAAGGCGTCCTGCAATCGGTGCAGACACTGCGCCGACAGCACCTACCAGAGCAAAGACGGCAATCTGGGTTTGCGATAGACCATAATGGCGGATCAACTCAAGGGGCGCGGCCGTCCAGAAGAGGCTGAAGGCGGCAAACATTAACCCCTGATACAGCGAGCGCTGGCGTAGCACAGATTCACGTCTGAAGAGATGAACCAATGACAACAGGAGCTGGCCATAATGTGCCTGGTGGGACGGTTGACGTGCGGGAACCACTTTCAAGACCACGCCGGCAATCGCCAACATGATCAACGCGCTGATAAAAAACACGGTACGCCAGCCGAAGTGATCGGCTATCAGGCTAGAGGCCGGACGTGCCAGCAGGATACCCAGCAGCAGCCCGCTCATGATGGTGCCCACAATGCGCCCACGTGACTGTTCGGGGGCAAGATGGGCGGCCAGCGGAATCAGTATTTGTACGGCCACCGAGCTGATACCGATTAATAGCGAGACCACTAGAAAGACGCTGGGTTGAGTCGAAAGGCCTGCCGCCATCAGCATGACTGCCGAGGCGAGGACCGTGATAACCATCAGACGACGATTTTCCAGGAGATCGGCCAGCGGAACTAAAAGGAGCAGCCCCAGGGCATATCCGATTTGGGTCAGCGAGACGATCAGGCTGGCATCGTGCTCGCTGAGTCCGACGGCGGGAGCGATCAGCTCGATGATGGGCTGTGAGTAATAGAGATTGGCAACAATGGCGCCACAGCAAAAGGCAAAAAGTAATACCAGCCCTTTTGAGAGAATAGTAGTAGAATGTTCATGTTCGATCATCGATGCGGTACTCATTAAAGTCTCTTGGCAAGGCAACGGTTATTCAATTCGGTTCAAGGTCTTTTCAAGAAAATCAACAAACAGAATGGAGCAAGGCCCGCTTGTTTAATATAAGCGTGTGGGAACACGTCTATTGGTGGTCTGCCTGTACGGGTAATGCTCCGTCAGGTCGCGTTTCAGGTAACCAGAAAGGCCATAAAGTCAGAAGGTTTGACTCTCATCTTTTCTTATCTCTTCGCCTCAGGTGCGGAGGTGCCTTTACTCCCGATGGGCTCCAGGCGAAGTGCTACTCTATCTTCTGTATCTGCACAACTACTACCGGCCCCACACCTAGAGCAGAAAACAGCCCGGATAATGTTACGATCAGTCGGGTGCATAGCGGGTGCTTCATTCTGCCTTTGATGAGGCACACCTTAAAGAGGGGGGGCAGCGCGAGAGAATTGGACTGCAGAACAATGCAGCGTTGCGTCAGGCGCAATGCCTAGCGGGTGCGCAGAGTAAAGAGGCGTCCCTCGCAAAACTCGATAAAGGCGCTGCCCCGCCTTGAGCCGCGCCGATTGGCATATACAGCGCCGAAACGGCGGCACTGGCCTGATTCAGATTGATGTCATGATCCGGAAATAGCCGAGTCAGTCGACCGCTTTCGATATCGGTTTGCACCAGCCAGCCGGCCAATAAGGTAATGCCCCCACCTGCCAGCGCGACTCATGCAGGACCTCGGCATTATCACTGTGTAGACGGGGAACCGATTGACCTGTTGAAAAGCCGGCAATGCCGTGACGCTGAACGTGCGGATTAAAGACGCTTCGACCGAAGGTTCTGTAAAGGACGGATTCGCCGGTTATCGAGGATGGGTGACGGCTTGCTGATTAAGGTGTCTGTGGCACGGTGTTTCAGGTGATGTGCCGCCAGCAGGGCTGCGGCAAGCATCAGCCCGGCAGCAGCCAGCCCGGGGAGTAGGTATTCCTGAACCATGTCCAGCGCCAGGAGCACCGGGGCCTGAAAGGCATGCCCTAACGCCAGCGCTGAACCAGCCCACAACATTGAACCCAGAATGTCGTACACGAGAAATTGAGCCAGCGACATTCTTTGCGCGCCTGCCATCAATGTGGCGACTGCTCCCATGCCGGGTACGAATTTGGACACCAGCAACCACCGTGCACCCCGTTCGGTGAAGCGAGCCGAGCAGGTACCGGCGTTCTTGCGGTGAGAGAAGGGTAGTTTTGCTAACCATGTGAGAATGCGCTCGCCATGATGGCGCCCTGCCCAGTACCAGGCGAGATCTGCCAGAACACAAGCCAGCGAAGCGAGAAACAGAAACTCGACCAGCCTCATGGGAGCGTCGGCAGAGGCGCCAGAAGCGGCCAGAAGCGGATAGGAAGGTAACGGCGCGCCCAACTGCTCGGCGAAGACATTCACGAACAGCAACACGGCATTTCCAGTCAGCAAGGCGTTCATCACGGACGACATGGCAGCGAGTCTCTTTGATCGTGCAGGGCAAGGTAGTACGCCCGCTGGGGGCGTACCGTAGGTTCAGATCAGGCGAGGGCGAGGCGGCGCTTGGAGCGAACACCGTCCAGGCTGAGGGCGCCGCCGCCGAATGCAACGATCTGCAACAGGCCACCGGCGATTGCGATGTTCTTGAGGAAGTGGATCAGCTGGTTCTGGTCGGCAAGATTGTTGTGAAAGACCACAGCCGTCAGGATGGTGAAGCCCGCCATGATGGCTGCCACCCAGCGTGTTCTGTACCCCACCAGCAACAGGCTGGCCAAACCTATCTCAACGCCGATTGCACCCAGGTAGGCCAGGAGTGGAAAGGGCATGCCGGAGGCCCCGATGTAGCCCATGGTTGCCGCAGGCGCTGCCAACTTGCCGATACCGCTGAACAGAAACAGAGTACCTAGCAGCAGACGTCCAACAGTGGCGGTAAAGGCTTGAGAGGAGTTTAGGGTAGTCATGTTCAGTTCTTCCATTAAGGGTTCAAGGGCTTCGCCGAAGTGCCGAAGCGGTATGAAAGAAAGCTTAATGTCGCCTGATTAAATAAGTAACTAGGTGAAAAACGAAAAATAGTCACATTTTGGTGGACAATAAAGCCGAGAGCCTGCCTGTTGGTTAAGGCTGCCTGACCTCGGTTAATCAAGTGTGCAGTGATAGGCATTCGAAAGCAGAGGAACGGCCTAAAAAGCGCAATCAATAGCACATACGTTCCAAACACAGCACAACCGCTCAAGCTCCCGCGGCGCACTTCGACAAAAGTTGTCGTACATTCATTGCAGCTGGAGAGCTACCATGCCAAGCGCCATTGCTGACTCGGAAACGGCCTGATTGATCCCTTAAACCGTACGTTAGTCATGAACATTCCACATCTATGCCATCTTATTTTCAGGTTCGCATATTGGGTGGCTTTATTGGGAGTAACCTGCTGATCACCTTTGCATCGGCGCCTTTCATCATGCCAAGCGTGACGCGTTGGTTCGTGAGTTCTGTCGTTATCGCCACGCTTGGCTCGGTTTCTTACCGTAGGACCCAGGTAACGGTATCCATCGCTGGTTAAAGGGTCTGGCCTACCCGAGCCGCATATCCAGTTCAGACCTTCCACGGACTCTTACTGTTGTCACTGGGCATGCGCGGCCCTTGTATGGACTTTATATCCACTTGGTTTGGTTGTCGTGAGCATGCTCGGTGGGCGAATGTAGTCATCTATCCGCAAGCACAATAAGCCTAATAACCTTTGCATGCCTCCAAAACGCTAGTTGTGGAATTGGCATCATCCGGATCTTGAATGTCGGGCCTCGATTCCGCGAACAATGACGAAGGCAATCAACGCAACGACAAACACGACAAGATACATCCAGGCGATACTTTGTAATGTCTCAATCAGCGAGCGATAGATCTCGAGCGTCCAGCGTTCTGAATTAAGCACCAGTACTTGAGCATCCGTAGTAGGCGCGCTGATATAGCGCTCAAGGTCGTAGATTCGCACGCCACCTGAAATACCTACCACAAAGCTGGCGAACGTGATGTATCGATGCCAGGCGCTACTGACGTCATCCTTGATAATTCGGGCCAGGACAGCCTTGGTCGAATGGTAGAACAAGACGACGACTGTGGCGGAAGTGATTAATGCAACGACAAAGGTGGCGGCCAGTAGAGAAAAGAACATAGAGCCTCTCGGTTGCTACATATGAAATGGCATGTCCAGGCGGAAACGTGCGCCGCCCAAGGGTGAGGTGTCTGCAGCTAATATCCCGTTTTGGGTCTCGATCGCTCTGCGGCTGATGGCAAGGCCAAGCCCGAAGCCGCCTGTTGTGCGGTCGCGGCTGCGGTCGAGCCGGTAAAAGGGCTCGAAGATCTTTTCATGCTCTGCCTCCGGGATGCCAATGCCGTCATCTTCAACTGTGATCTGATAACGATCCTGATCCAAAACACTTACGCTCAGGCGGATGCGGTGGTTACAGTAGCGAATGGCATTTCGGATCAGGTTCTGTAATGCTCTGGCTGTCAGACGAGGCTCCAGACTTACTCGCTGTTTCTCCATCGCCATGTCCACCTCCAAGAGGATTCCACGCTGCTCCAGTTCTTCAGCGAACCCTCCAACGATGCTATCGATAAACTCACCCAGATTGAGTTCGACCCGCTCCAACTGAGCGGCCACGCTGTGCAGCCGACTGTAAGACAACAGCTCCAGTACCAGTTCGTCCAGCTCGCGAACGTGACGGGTCATCTCCAGTAGGCGGGTACGAGAGGCTTCTGGAATATCTTCGGACAACGCCAGGGCCAGGCCGAAGTCGAGCCGGGAAAGCGGAGTGCGAAGTTCATGGGATACTGCATTGAGCAGCTCCTGCTGCTGATTGAGCAGGCGCTCGATATCGGTGGCCATCGAGTCAAATACATGGCCCAGCTCGGCAATGTTGGACCGTGAGGGAAGGTGAGTTCGGGCAGACAGGTTTCCCCTGCCCAATGCCGAGGCGGTACGCCTCAGCGATTCCAGATCCCGCCAATGAGGACGTAGCCAGAGCAGCAGACAGGCCAGAAGCGCTGCGCCTGTCAGGACGTTCATGGCCCAGAACAGCAGGTTGATATCCAGCGGAAGGGGGGGACTGGACTCTTCTATGAAATGCTCATTGTCCAGCGGAGCCAGGACCGTATCAGGCAGGCCATACTCACCAAGGCGTATGACCATAAGTCCCTGCTCAAGCTGCTCACGCTCATCCGGGCTCAATCGAGCATTCGCCATTTCTCGAAGACTGACCTCAAGCGGTGCAAAAGAGGTTTTGAGTTCCTTTTCCAACTGATCCCATTCTGTTTTGGGGCGCTCCAGGAATCGTTGCTGGATCAAGGCCATCTGACCTCTGAACTGATCCAGATTCCAGGCAACGTAACGATCTTTGGACAATGAAACGACAAGTTCGGGCACTACATAGTTGGCGAGGCTGAAGGTAATCAGCACCACCAGGTATAAACGGATCAGAACCTTCAGCATGACCGGTGCATCCTAGTCTTCCCACTCGGAGCGGCTGAAGAGATAGCCCTTGCCCCAAACCGTTTTGATCTTGCGTGCTTCGCCAGAGCTATCTTCGAATTTACGACGTAACTTCGAGATGGCGACGTCGATGGAGCGATCGATACCGTTGAACTCGATACCACGTACCTGTTGCAAGAGCTGGTCTCGACTCTGTACTGCACCGGCATGACGAGCCAGGGCCACCAGAAGATCGAATTCGCCTGATGACAGCTCGATCGGCTGGTCCCGCCACTGAACAACCCGTTCGGTTAAATCGATTTCCAGACGACCAAAGGTGACACGCGAAGCATCCTTGCGAACTGTTTCCGGCTGGCTGCGCCGGAGCAGCGTACGAATCCTGGCCAATAGCACCCGTGGTTCACAAGGTTTGGTGACGTAGTCATCCGCCCCCAACTCGAGACCGACCACTTGATCATGACTATCGTCGCGGGCGGTGAGCATGAGAATAGGAAGGCCAGCATGATCTGCGCGGAGCTGGCGGCACACCTGCAAGCCATCAAGCCCCGGCAGCATAAGATCCAGGATGACCAGATCCGGGTATGTTTTCCGGACATACGCTTGAACCTCGTCGCCCCGGGACAGTATGGAAACCGCAAAGGCATGACGTGTCAGGTAGGTGGCAATCAGTTCAGCCAGGGCGGTATCGTCTTCGACCAGGAGGATGGTAGGCATAGCAGGACACGCTGAAGGGTTTGAAAGAGCATAAACAAACCCGACAGCTTCTGTAGCGGTCATTACACTTTTTCACAAATGCCCTACAAGCTTTTACAAAGCCGACAGGGCGGGGCTTTTAGCATGGCGCTGTTCCTGAAGGATGCACACCATGATGCCGCCCGTTAAGTTTTCCCTACGCCCCTTTTGCTTATTGATGTTACTAGCGCTGGCAGGATGTGACCGCCCAGCGCCCTCTGCACAGCAAGCACCCGATACGTCTGTCACCGTCGAGACGATCAAACCTCAGCCGCTCAGCTTGGTGACTGAACTCAATGGCCGTTTGGTAGCGCCCCGTGTGGCGGAAGTGAGAGCCCGCGTAGCAGGCGTTCTGCTGCAACGGGTTTACCGTGAGGGAAGCCAAGTCAAGCAAGGCGACGTATTGTTTCGGATTGACCCCGCGCCGCTGCAGGCGGACGTCGACAGCGCCGTGGCAGGCCTGAAAAAAGCCCAGGCCAATCGCTATCAGGCCCATTTGCAGGCCGAGCGTTATTCTGCATTGATCAAGACTCACGCCGTCAGCCAGCAGGACTTCGAAAATGCGCACGCTGCCTTTTTGCAGGCAGAAGCCGAAGTCTCTGCTGCGCAGGCCACGCTCAAACGTGCCCGGCTCAATCTGGGGTATGCCACCGTCACAGCACCCATCTCCGGACGCATCGGCAAGGCATTGGTCACGGAAGGCGCGTTGGTAGGGCAGGATAGCGCCACGCCTCTGGCCATTATTCAGCAGCTCCAGCCTATATATGCCGATGTGACTCAATCCACCCGGCAGATCAACGCGTTGCGCCGTGCGCTGCGGGAGGGGCAGTTACAAACCGTAGGGGAGGATCAGGCCGCCGTAACGCTCGTACAGGATGACGGTACAGCGTACCCAATAGCCGGAAAACTCTTATTCTCGGATCTTACAGTGGATCAAAGCACAGGGCAGATTACCCTGCGTAGCCAGTTTCCCAATCCGCAGGCTGACTTGCTGCCCGGCAGCTTTGTTCGAGTGCGTCTTGAGCAGGCCAGGAACGAGCGAGGTATCAGTGTTCCGCAGCGGGCCGTTCAGCGCGACTCGGCAGGGCAGGCTAATGTTTTGCTGGTCAACGCTCAGAATCAGGTTGAGGAACGGACGGTCCGTCTTGGCGGTGCCCAGAATGATCGCTGGATCATCGACGAAGGACTGCATGAAGGTGACCGCGTAATCGTTGCAGGCCTGCAATACGTCAGGCCGGGGATGCCTGTCCAGGCAGAAGAGGCAGAAATTACAACCGATGCACCTGCCGACAAGGAAGCCCGATAATGCCAGACTTCTTTATCAGGCGCCCGGTATTTGCCTGGGTCGTCGCCCTGTTCATTCTGCTGGCAGGTGTGCTGGCCATTCCCAATCTTCCGGTGGCGCAGTATCCCAATGTTGCGCCCCCCCAGATCGAGATTACCGCAACCTACCCGGGCGCCACGCCGCAAACCCTGGATGAAAGTGTTGTCAGTCTGATCGAGCAGGAGCTTAACGGGGTCAATCACCTGCTCTATTTCTCCTCCAGCAGCAGCCAGGGAATGGCGACGCTTACGGTTACGTTTAAACCAGGCACTGATCCGGAGCTGGGCAAGGTCGATATACAGAACCGCTTGAAAACGATCGAGTCCAGACTGCCCCGAGCGGTTACGCAGCAAGGTCTGGAGATAGAAGAGGTCTCGGCCGGGTTTCTGATGCTGATCACATTGACGTCTACTGATGGACGCCTGGATGAAACCGGCCTGAGCGACTACATGGCGCGTAACGTCGTTAATGAGCTCAAGCGTATCGAAGGGGTAGGCAAGGCCCAGCTGTTTGGTGCCGAGCGCGCCATGCGAATATGGATTGATCCGCAAAAACTGGTAGCTTTCAACCTGACGCCGGCCGATGTTAGCCAGGCGATCAGCGATCAGAATGTGCAAGTGCCCGCCGGTAGTATCGGCGACTTGCCTACCCGCAGCACGCAGGAAATTACCGCAGCCGTACAGGTGAAAGGGCAGCTGTCTACACCTGAGGAATTCTCGGCCATCGTACTCAAAGCCAACGCCGACGGATCGACGGTTACCGTAGGTGATGTCGCACGGGTCGAAGTGGACAGCCAAAGCTATCAGTTCGGGACTCGCCTCAATGGCAAGCCGACCACCGCTGTGGCTATCCAGCTGGCGCCAGGCGGTAATGCGATGAGTACGGCTACCTTGGTCAAAGCCAAGATGGAAGAGCTGTCACACTACTTCCCGGCCGGTGTGAACTACGACATTCCTTACGATACGTCGCCGTTCGTCAAGGTCTCGATCGAAAAGGTGGTTCATACCTTGATCGAAGCCATGGTGCTGGTCTTTGCCGTCATGTTTCTGTTTCTGCAAAACCTCCGTTATACCCTGATACCCGCACTGGTGGTTCCTGTGGCCTTGATGGGGACATTTGCCTGCATGTTGGCCCTAGGATTTTCCATCAACGTGCTCACCATGTTTGGCATGGTATTGGCGATCGGTATCCTGGTGGACGACGCTATCGTTGTCGTTGAGAACGTCGAGCGAATCATGGCGAGCGAAGGCCTGACGCCTCGGGCTGCCACGCGAAAAGCCATGACAGAAATTACCGGTGCGATTATCGGAATCACGCTGGTGCTGACGGCGGTGTTCATCCCGATGGCATTCATGCCGGGCTCGGTCGGAATCATTTACCAGCAGTTTTCTGTCTCGATGGCGGTTTCGATTCTATTGTCGGCGTTTCTGGCGCTGAGCTTGACACCTGCGCTGTGCGCAACGCTACTCAAGCCGATACCGCACGGTGTACATCACGAGAAGAAAGGATTTTTTGGATGGTTCAACCAGCGGTTTGATCATGCCGCGGACGGCTACCAGCGTTGGGTCGCCAATGCCATACGCCGTACAGGTCGTTACATGCTGGTCTACGGTTTGCTGCTTGCAGGGCTCATGCTGCTCTTTACTCGCCTGCCGTCTTCGTTTCTGCCTATCGAGGATCAGGGCTTTACCATTACCGATATCCAGCTGCCGCCCGGAGCCAGCCAGAACCGCACGATTGAAATCGCACGGCAGATCGAGGCGCACAATGCTACGGAACCTGGCGTAGCCAATACCACCATGGTGCTGGGCTTCAGCTTTTCCGGCAGCGGGCAGAATGCAGCTCTGGCATTTACTACATTAAAGGACTGGGCCGAACGCCGTGTCGAAGATTCGGCCGACGCCATTGCTGAGCGTGCCAATATGGCATTTGCCGGACTGCAGGATGCCATTGCCTATTCGCTCAGCCCACCGCCGATCGAAGGGCTTGGGACTTCCAGCGGCTTTGAGCTACGTCTGCAGGACAGAAGCGGAAAAGGATACGAGGCTTTGCAGAAGGCGCGGGATACATTGCTGTCTGCCGCTGCAAAAAGCGCCCTACTGGCAAACGTACGGGAGACCGCGCTGGCCGAAGCGCCACAGGTAGAGGTCAAAGTCGATCGGCTCCAGGCGAGCGCTCTGGGTGTCTCGTTCGCCGATATCAGCAACCTGCTTTCGACTGCCATGGGTTCGGCCTACGTGAATGATTTCCCCAACCTGGGCCGCATGCAGCAGGTCATTATTCAGGCCGAAGCCGATTCCCGCCTTCAGGCAGAAGATATCCTCAAGCTTGAGGTGCGTAACACGTCCGGCAAGATGGTACCCCTGGCTGCCTTCTGCGAAGTAGTGTGGACCACGGGACCGGCGCAGTTGACTCGTTACAATGGCTATCCCGCGGTCAGCCTTTCGGGTGAGCCTTCGGAAGGGCACAGTACAGGCGAAGCCATGGACGAAATCCAGCGATTGGTCGATCAGCTGCCTCAGGGTTTTGGTCTGGAATGGACAGGGCTTTCGCTTCAGGAAAAGACCTCCGGCGCACAAGCTCCCTTATTGCTGGGACTGTCCTTGTTGATTGTCTTTTTGGTTCTGGCCGCGCTTTACGAGAGTTGGTCGATTCCGACAGCCGTTCTGCTGGTCGTACCACTGGGCATCCTGGGTGCCGTAGTCGCAGTCGTCCTGCGAGGCATGCCAAACGATGTGTTCTTCAAGGTTGGGCTCATCACCATCATTGGACTGTCGGCAAAAAATGCGATTCTGATCATCGAGTTTGCCAAGAGTCTTCATGACCAGGGCCATAGCCTATTCCAGGCCACCGTCGAGGCAGCACGTCTGCGTCTGCGTCCGATCGTAATGACCTCGCTTGCATTTATCCTGGGTGTGGTTCCCCTGGCTATTGCGACGGGTGCCAGCTCCGCCAGTCAACAGGCCATTGGCACAAGCGTGATCGGTGGCATGCTGACTGCTACCTTCGCGGTTGTCTTTGTTCCGGTGTTTTTTGTGAGCGTCATGCATTGGGTCTCTCGCCTTACCCGCTCGCAAGCCAGAGGAGGGCAGCGCCATGAGTAAGTTGCCTGTTCTTCTGCTGGCCGGCCTGCTGGGTGCCTGCTCTTTGGCGCCTACCTACGAGCAGCCCCCTGCACCCATACCAGCGGACTATCCGGTGGTATCAGCTCCGGTGAACCCAGCTGAAACGGTTCCGGACTGGCAGGCATTGTTTACAGATCCGCGCCTGCGTCGGCTTATCGAGATCGGGTTGAATCAGAACCGTGACCTGCGTATGGCAGTGCTTCGCGTTGAAGAGGCGCGGGCGCAATACAGAATCCAGCGGGCGGACCTGTTGCCGAATGTGAGCGTAAGCGGCTCGGCAACCCGTCAGCGCTCTCCAGCGCTCGGGCTGGAAAACACCGGTGGGCTACCGGCTCAGGCCGTAAGCAGTGGAAGCCAAGTCACCAATCTGTATACCGTAGGGGTAGGGCTGAGCACGTACGAAGTAGACCTATTTGGCCGTGTCCGCAATCTTCGAGATGCAGCCTTGGGTGAATATCTGGCGTTGCAGGAGACGCGACGTTCGGTTGAGCTATCACTGATCGCTGAAATCGCTACGGCCTATACCAACCAGCGTGCCCTGAGCGAGAGAATGGCCGTAACCCGACAGGCCTATGAGAGCCGTCAGCAGAGTCTGGAATTGATTCATCAACGTTTCGACTATGGGATTGGTTCTGAACTGGATATCGCTCAGGCCCAAACACTGCTAGAGACAACTGCCAGTGATCTTGCTGCACTGGAGCGTAGTATAGGACAGGCGGACAATGCGATGGCCCTCCTGCTCGGTCAACCATTGCCTCATGATCTGCCGCCCGCCCTTTCGCTGGAAAGGCAAGGGTTGGACAAGCCCTTACCCACCGGGCTTCCAGCAGATCTGCTGACCCGCCGACCGGATATACAGGCTGCCGAAGCCCGGCTGAAAGCCAATTACGCCACTATCGGAGCTGCGCGCGCTGCGTTCTTTCCAAGCATCAGTCTCACGGGCAATACCGGTTTTAGCAGCGCAGAACTTTCAGACCTGTTCAACGGCGGTAATCGCTCATGGAGCTTTACGCCTCAGATCAACCTGCCGATTTTCACAGGCGGTCGTAACCGCGCACAGCTTGAGGTAGCGACGCTGCGTAAAGAGATCAGTGTGGCGGAATATGAAAAATCCATACAGACCGCCTTTAAAGAGGTGTCCGATGAGCTGGTTGCGCGTCAGCCACTTCAGCGTCAGCTCGACGCTCAAAAGCGGCTTCGTGATAGCGCTGCCCGAAGCCTTGTCCTTGCACAGCAACGGTATCAGCAGGGGCTCGATGAGTACCTGACGCAATTGGATAGTCAGCGCACGCTGTATCAGGCTGAAAATACCCTGATAGACGCCAGGCTTCAGCTGGCCTTGTCACAGATCAATCTGTTCAAGAGCCTTGGCGGAGGTTGGAGCCGAGACCGTCCTTAATTAAGGTTATGCATGTCTTCTGATGCTCCTTTGGATGGAAGACATGCCCTCAGGCGCCTACGTGGCGCCTTTTTTATAGGCCAGACCATCGGCTGAATCGATCGGGTCTCCTGTCGTGCAGCAACAGTAGTATCCATCGCTGAAGTCCTATTACGGCAACGCTATGGACCTCGTAAACGTGTGATCTGCTTAGCGTCAAGGAAGGAGGTATTCCGTCTGGCTACGTGGGGTTGTGGGCCTTATGTCTAGGCGGGGCGTAAACACTGTGTTTACGGTTAGCGACAGCGGAGGCTGATAGGGCCTCGACTACTCGAGGCCCTCGTCGATCATGGCATCATGGGCAGCTCATTGGGGCGCAGGTCAAAAACGATAACCTCGGCCTGCTTGCCCTTGGCTAGCGTAAGCACCTGCTCGTTACGCACACGCACACCGTCTCCCTCCGTCAATGTCTGGCCATTGAGTTCGATCTGCCCCTGGGCTACATGCACATAGGCGTAGCGATCTGATCCCAACGTTAGAGTCGCTTGCTCTTCACCGTCGAACAAACCGGCGTAGACACGAGCATCCTGACGAATTTCCAGTGAGCCCTGCTCACCTGTAGGTGAAAGAATCAGGCGCAACTGGCCACGTTTGCTATCCGCACTGAAGTGCGTTTGCTGGTAGCGAGGCTCAGCACCTCGAGCGTTGGGCACGATCCAGATCTGTAAAAAGTGTACGGGATCATTCTGGGAGTGGTTGTATTCACTGTGGGCGACTCCCGTTCCGGCGCTCATGAGCTGCACGTCGCCCGGACGAATGACGGAACCTGTACCCAGGGTATCCTTGTGCTCAAGCGCACCTTCCAGTACATAGGAGAAAATCTCCATGTCCCGATGGGGATGAGTGCCAAACCCTTGCCCCTGAGCGACACGGTCATCATTGATGACCAACAGATCCGAAAACCCTTGTTCTTGTGGGTTGCGGTAATTGGCAAAGGAAAAGGTGTGGAAAGACTTGAGCCAGCCATGGTTGGCAAATCCACGTTCGGTTGCTTTGCGAAGGGCTAACATATTCGGTCTCCTGGTCAATCAACAGTATGTTGTTACCTGTATCGGTATGCGACCAAGAGTAAAGCGATCAAGCGGGGTGATAAATCACTTGAAATGCGTAAAAAAGTCTCCATCTGGTTGACAGTAAGACGAGTCTGCTCGATCAGACAGGCTCCCTTTAGCGATACGCACAAACGTTCAATACAAGCCTCGTAAGTCAGTCTATTGTTATTGCAACCCGGGCGGATATCCGTATCGCCTGTCTGCCGGCTGACCCATGCTGGTTTCTAGGAGAATCTTCTATGGCCCGAACGACCTCTATCGACCGCTATCGCAACATCGGCATCGTCGCTCACGTGGATGCTGGTAAAACCACCACAACCGAGCGAATCCTTTTCTATACCGGCGTGAACCATAAAATGGGCGAGGTGCATGACGGCGCCGCGACCATGGACTGGATGGTGCAGGAGCAGGAGCGCGGCATCACCATTACGTCCGCGGCGACTACTGCATTCTGGTCTGGCTCGACCAAGCAGTTCGACAAATACCGGATCAACATCATCGATACGCCTGGGCACGTGGACTTCACCATTGAGGTGGAGCGCTCGCTGCGGGTACTCGATGGTGCGGTCGTGGTGTTCAGCGGCGCGGATGGTGTGGAACCTCAATCCGAGACGGTCTGGCGTCAGGCAGACAAATACCATGTGCCTCGTATTGCGTATGTGAACAAGATGGACCGTGCGGGAGCGGACTTCCTGCGCGTCGTTGACCAGATCAAGAAACGCCTGGGTCATACTCCGGTTCCGATTCAGCTGCCGATTGGCCGTGAAGAGAACTTTGTCGGCCAGATCGATCTGCTGAAGATGAAGGCCATCTACTGGAATGATGATGATCAGGGGATGACCTATCGTGAAGAGGACATTCCTGCCGAGCTGCAGGCTGAGGCCGAGGAGTGGCGCGAGCGCATGGTCGAAGCTGCTGCCGAAGCCAATGAAGACTTCATGAGCAAATACCTGGAAGGGGAGCCCCTGACCAATGATGAAATCCGCACGGGTCTACGGCTGAGGACATTGGCGGGTGAAGTCGTTCCGGCTGTATGTGGCTCATCCTTCAAGAACAAGGGTGTACCCTTGGTACTCGATGCGGTCATCGATTACCTGCCGTCACCTACCGAGATTCCCGCCATCAAAGGCGTGCATCCTGACGATGCCGAGCGGACTGACGAGCGCCATGCCGACGATAACGAGCCTTTTTCGGCGCTGGCGTTCAAGATCGCTACGGATCCCTTCGTGGGCACCCTGACTTTTGCGCGGGTGTATTCGGGCGTGCTTTCATCAGGTGACTCGGTACTCAACTCGGTAAAAGGCAAGAAGGAGCGCGTCGGCCGTATGGTGCAGATGCATGCCAACACGCGGGAAGAAATCAAAGAAGTTCGCGCAGGCGACATCGCAGCCTTGATCGGCATGAAGGACGTGACGACCGGCGACACTCTGTGTTCGGTTGAAAAGCCGATCATCCTGGAGCGTATGGATTTCCCCGAGCCGGTTATCTCCGTAGCGGTTGAGCCTAAGACCAAGGCTGACCAGGAAAAGATGGGGATTGCCCTAGGCAAACTGGCCCAGGAAGACCCTTCTTTCCGCGTCAAGACCGACGAGGAAACCGGACAGACCATCATCTCAGGCATGGGCGAGCTGCACCTCGATATCCTTATCGACCGGATGCGGCGTGAGTTTAACGTTGAGGCGAATATTGGTAAGCCTCAGGTGGCCTATCGCGAGACCATACGCAATACCTGCGAAATCGAAGGCAAGTTTGTTCGCCAGTCGGGTGGTCGTGGGCAGTTCGGTCATTGCTGGATTCGATTTGCACCCATTGATGAAGGCGAGGAGGGTCTGGTGTTTACCAGTGAGGTCGTGGGTGGCGTGATTCCCAAGGAATATATCCCGGCTATTCAAAAGGGTATCGAAGAGCAGATGAAGAATGGTGTGCTCGCCGGGTATCCCTTGCTAGGTCTCAAGGCCACGGTCTTCGACGGCTCTTACCATGATGTGGACTCCAACGAGATGGCATTCAAGATCGCCGCCTCGATGGCAACCAAGCAGCTATCCCAGAAAGGGGGCGCGGTACTGCTCGAGCCCATCATGAAGGTCGAGGTGGTGACACCTGAAGACTACATGGGTGATGTAATGGGAGACCTCAACCGTCGGCGGGGCCTGATTCAAGGCATGGAAGATACCCTTTCCGGCAAGGTAGTTCGGGCCGAGGTTCCGTTGGGCGAAATGTTTGGCTATGCGACTGATGTACGTTCTATGTCACAGGGTCGTGCCAGCTACTCGATGGAGTTCTCACGCTATGCGGAGGCACCGAGAAATATAGTCGAAGCGCTGATTAAGAAATCTTAAGGATCGTTTCAGATTCTTTTTGAGCCACGCTAGTGTCTTCAGGCCGACTACTTTCAGGTAGTCGGCCTTTTTTCGTTTCACCTGAGGCAAAAGGCGCTGCGATCACATATTAATACTTGATGACAGGCACCCATTCTCGTTTAAGAACGCTTCAACTTAAGACAAGGACCTTAAGGGTTCCCAGAGCCGATACTGGACACCAACCTTACCGCCTCAAGGAGCGTTGCAATGGCCACGCTGGGTTCCAAGCTATCGTACCGCTTACCTGCAATTACGGCTGAAAAGCCTGAGTCGAGTGTTCCTAACACTGCGCAGGTACTTATGCAGCGCCTCCTCGAAACGCTTGATAGCGTTCAAGACGGGGAAGGTCCGATCAGCCGTACCTTGATAGATGAACTGCAAGCCCGCCTTTTGCCAGACGCTTTGCACGTGACCTTACCGAGTGAGGATCGGATTGCCTTGTCTCGTTGGCAGGAACAGCTGGCCAAGCGTCTGATGATGGAGCAGTTGGACGATGGCCTATCGGTATCCGAAATCGCCAGTGCCTGCTCGTTGTCAAGAAGCCATTTTTCCCGAGCCTTCAAGAAAAACACAGGCGTTTCGCCACGTGACTGGTATCAGCAATTACGAATTGCCAAGGCCAAGCGGATGCTTCTGAACACGTGTTTGCCGATAAGCCAGATCGGTGCGGAATGTGGTTTTTCAGATCAATCACACTTCACCCGTGTATTCACAAAGACGGTAGGATGCACACCGCTCAACTGGCGTCGCTCGGGAGACCAGCAGGTCATGCGGCAAGCCTGAGGGTTGCGCGGACTATGGGCATACCTACACCGCCAGATGGTCCTTGAGGAAGTTGGCGAATGTCTGGACGGCTCGGGATGACTGACGATGCTGAGGGTAGACCGCATAGAAGGCTGAAGTGGGTGGCTGGTGCGCTTGTAAGACCGGCTGCAAACGCCCATCGTTGAGCGCGTCACTGACAATGAAAACCGGCAGATATGCAATGCCAAGACCGGCCACCGCCGCGTCCCGGACAACTTCCCCGTTGTTGGTCCGCAGCTTGCCTTTCACGGGTACGCATACGAGCTGGCCCTGGGTTTGAAATTTCCACTCTACGCTTTTCACATGGCCGTAAAGCAAGCACTCATGGTGACGCAAATCATCCGGTGTTTCGGGGGTTGAGTGGCGCTCCAGGTACGCCGGGCTTGCGCAGGCCGTCATTGGAATGTCCATCAGACGCTTGGCGATAAGTGTAGAATCCTCCAGCATCCCGCCGCGGATCGCCATGTCATACCCCTCGGCCACCAGGTCTACTGCTCGATCATTAAGGTCCAGTTCCAGACTGATCAATGGATTCTCTTGCATGAACCTGGGCAACAGCGGGCTGACATGCAACGTACCAAACGTCATCGGGGCCGAAACACGTAAAGTCCCGCGAACGTTCACCCCCTGGCTGGATACCAACTCCTGCGTCTCGTTGACTTCATCCAGAATCCGAACGGCACGCTCATAAAGGGTCATGCCCAGGTCAGTAGGTTTCAGGCTGCGTGTCGTCCGGTTGAGCAGGCGTACACCCAGTTCCTCTTCCAGCGCCATGGTTCTTCGGCTGACGTACTGTTTGGAAAGCCCCAGCTTTTCTGCCGCAGCGGTAAAGCTCTGCTCGTTGATCGTAGTTACAAACAGCCTTAAATCCTCAAATTGCATGGCCTGAGTCTCTTCCTGGTTGACAGTCATTCCTAGTGTACTGGCTTTTTCCAGATCTGGATGACTATTAGGCTCCTTCCTGTCATCAAACGTGAGGGAAGCGCATCATGAACACCTTTTTGCATAGTGCGGTTTACGTTATGGCTTCAGCACTGGTGTTGTATATGGCCGTAAGCGGATAACGGCATACCGCATGTGATTTAAAGTGAAACATTTTCTCAGGCAGGCTTTTTGAAGCAGGGCAGCTAGACTCAGAAAGAGGGTCACTTAAATAAGGACACGCCATGCCGTATACCCAAGAACTCATCGAAGAAATGAACCTTCTGGCTCGATATGACCTCAGCAACAGTCTGGCCGGTTTAAAGGTGCACCACGACGCCACGCAAGAAGTCCTGGCCGCTATCAAGCGACTTCATGAAAAGGGCCTGATCAGTCAAGTCGACGGTGGTTATCTGACAGGCTTGGGAAGGGATGCAGCAGAACACGCTCAGGTGTTGTTGACGATCTTGAACCCAACGGCGTAAGGACTGCCAAAAAGTCCTTCGTTGCGGGGTTAGTCTGAGTAAATCGTTATGATGGCAGGCTACGGTACTGTACTGAAAACCCAGTAGCCTGCCTGTTGATGCTGATACACCCGTCAAGTGATCGCGTCTATATGACGGCACACTCAGGCTGGATTGTATCAACCTTAACCTGTGAGTCCGAGTGTGCCACGCCCTCTATCAACGTATAGCGAGTAAGCAGTTCTTTTACAGACTCCGCTGAATTGAACATCAGCACGTCGATAATGGAAAGGGAAGGGACGAACTCAGCAGAAAGCTGAGGATAGGTCACTTCATCCATCTTGATGAAGCGCAATTGCAGCCCATGATTGGCGAAATAGTCAGGACAGTAGAGCGGGACGCCGCCGATTGAGTTGAGGTAGCGGGTGCCTTCCAGCTGCTGAACGATCCGAATGATGCGGTCCTGCTTATCCATCGCCCGGGTATCCGCCAGTTCTGAAAGCATCAGGATGGGCGTCTCGATTTTCATATACCGGCACAGGGCTCGAATCGAGTTTTCGGCGAACCGCGCAAGGTTACGATCCGGATTGGCAAAGATGCTTTTGAGCAGCGCCAGGACTTCTGTTTTATAGGGGGCTTTCTTGTAGGTGTGCTCAAGCATGGTAAGCAGTGCGTCTGCTTCCTGGTCGAACGTCTCTGACAGCCAGCGCTCATTGATAGCGGCCCGGCGGCTGCCCTTACGCAGCGGAAAGGTAATCAGCTTGGGCTGACCATCGTGAGTTAATACCCGGTTGCGGTTCATCCAGGAGCCTTTGACGAACTGCAGGTCATCGACCAGCACAAAGACGTCACTGGCGGCGATCAGCTGAAAGTAGCCCAGGTAAGGAAACAGGTAGGGCTGCATCATCGAAATCGTTTTAAGCATGGTGCTTCTCCTTGCACGGCATGACAGGAATCGGATAGGCGTGCGTTCGCGTAAGCGTTCTTGGGCCAGAAGCGGTATTGCAAGGCAGCAATAACGCTGAGGAAAGCCTGATCATTTTCGAATGACCGAAGGAATGATGTTGGTGAAGGGTTTGAATAGAACCTTGCGGGCCAATTGCAGGAAGGCCTGAATGCGGTTGCGGTGGGTCATTACAATCAGAGACTGGCTGAATACCTGGGTCATGAAATATTCATACAGGTCTTGCTGGCCGATGCGCTGGTAGTAGCGGGCCAGGCTATAGTAGGCGTGCAGGCTCATGGCGGTGCGGTGCTTTTGCGGACGCATCGACAAGACACCATTCTTGTGCACACGGTAGGCAGCCGGACGGATTTCTTTCATGTACTTGCCTTTGCCGTGAGCGCCCAGCAATGACCACCAGCACATGTCCTCCATACGCACACCGTGCAGCTCGGGCGGAAGGGCCTTGATCACATTGCGAAAGCAGACGGTGAGCGTAGAAAAGTACCGAGCCCGCAGCAGTTCCTGCTGACTTGCATCGCGCCGATGCAGTCCGGCCAGTTGAACGTTTCGGATAATGCCCTGCTCGTTGAACATATAGGCGTCGTGAAACGCCATCACATAGTCTTCATGGCGCTCAAGAAAGTCGACCTGCAGCTGTAGCTTGTGCGGGTCCGTCCAAAAATCATCACCTTCGCAAATGGCAATATAAGGGGTATCCAGCGAGGCAAAGATTTTAGTAATGAACGGAACACCCAGGCTGTATTGGTTCTGCTGCTGGTAGATAGGCTTGATGATGGAGGGATAGCGTGCGGCATATTCCTGGATGATGGTTTGTGTTCCATCCGTCGAAGCGTCGTCATGCACGATGACCTCGAAGGGAAACCGCGTCTCCTGAATCAGGAAGCCCTCCAGCGTTTCTCGGATGAACGCCGCTTGGTTGAAGGTCAGGCAGACAACACTGACCAGCGGTTTCTCATCAGCACCCCAGTGCTCCCTGATGACCTGTTCGGTTCTTGCTTCCATGATTAAACGCTCGGGGTTTGATCCAAGAGATACGGTTTTGAAAATACGGCTTTGGCAGACACAAACACCAGCAGCAGGCAGAGCAGTCCTCGTCCTGCCAGACCTATAAAGGTCTCGATCCGTTGGCTGCTATCCAGGGCTGGCAGCAGCCAGTCGCCTACCGCCAGGCCGAGGGCGGTCATGGCGGCTATACGCAAAAGGTCCGACAACCAAAGGAAGCTGAGGCCCGGTGAATACCGCTCATGAACGATATGAGGCCAGATGACTAGGGAGGCAAGGCTGACCGCAAACCAGACGCTGGCAGCCCCTAGCGCGCCATGGGTCAAAATGGCGTAAGCCATGAGCGGCACGCTGATAGCCGTTGAGCAGATACCAAACCAGACATGCATCCGCAGTTGGCCATGAGCATATTGCAAATAGAATTGAAACCCGCTCATGGCGAGTAACGCACTGCCAAGAACGTACCAGACCAGGACAGGACCGCTCCAGAGCGCGGCCTCGGCGTTGCCTGTCCAGGCATGGAGAATCGCTTGTCCATGAAAGGCGATCACACCAGCCATAGGAAACAGCACACTGCAAAACAGACGTGATACGTTCAGGTATAACGCCCGCATCTCAGTCATTCGGCCTTCCGCTGTCAGCATGGTCAGGCGTGGCAACAACGTTTGTACAAGGGGGTTGCTCAGCGACAGAATGCCGGTCGCGATCAGGGCAACTAAAGAGAAATAGCCGTATTCCTGCAACGTAAGCGCTTTGGAAAGCAGCACCTTATCCAGCTGGGTTTGCAGCATCCACAGTACGGTGCTGGACGACATACCCAGGGCAAACGGTAAAACAGGCTTGACCAGCCGCCAGTGAAATCCAGTCAGGCGACGAGGACGGGGCATCAGATCATAGGCTCGGTGAGCAAAGGACAACGTTTCCAGCAGTCCTACGAGTGTCTGATAGAGAAAGAAGTGCAGGGGCTGTGCGCTGACATAGGTAATAAACAACAGCGCGCCAAAATACCGGAGCGTTGCAAAAAAGACATTGATACCGTTGAGCCAATGATGCTGCTCCATGCCTTGAATACCGCTCTTGTAGAGCGTGGCGTAAAGCTTCAGCACTATCATCAGCCCCATCAGGCTAATGCACTTCCCAATCATCACAGGATCGAGCTGGCTCGCCTGCAGCCACCCATGGGCTATGGCATTACTGCCCATATGAATAGCCAGGCCGGTCAGCACGGCTATCGGCAGGATAAGCAACTCGAACGAGCGCAGCAGACGGCCGGAGGTGTATCGGCTGTGTTGCTGAGTGCCCCGAAAATGGGCGATCTGACGGGCAAGCGCGGGCGACAGTCCCGCATCCAACAGATAAAGCCACGCCTGCATGGCCGTAAAAAAACCGATCAGGCCATAGGCTTCGGCACCCATATGCCTGAGGTAGAACGGCATGATCAGGATGCCGGCCAGCATTACATAGATCTGACCCAGGTAACTGAGCCCGGTGTTCTTAAGCATAAAACGTTTTAGGGAAGTGCTCACAGAGTGAACTTCTTGCACATGTTGGACAGAGGTAGGGCACTCATGGTGTTGAAAGTAAAGGCGTCCTGGTAAGGCCCGGACGTCTCGCGCTGCGAGCGTACGAGCTTTCTGGCCTCGACTTCTCTGAGCACCGTTTCGATAACCGTGCGCTGCGACTCCCAAGTAAGTCCGGGAAAGATCGGCAGGCAGAGCACGCGTTTACTCAAGCCTCTGGAAATCCATTGAGGCTGCTGCGGCTGAAGGTATTCAACGGTATCGAGAGAAGGGTAGAAGTAGCGGCGTGGATTGATCTGCCTTTCGTTAAGCTGACCTGTAACTTTGAGCAGCTCGCTTTCTTCCTGCAGAGCGATTGGAAAATAGCTGTAGTTACGTTCGCTACCCGGCTGCTGATGCTGAAGATCCAGATAGCCTGCCAAGGCTAATTCATACCGATGACCGATTTCAGCCCGCTCCTCTAGGATCAGATCAATATCGTCAAGAACACACAGGCCCATTGCGGCAGAGAATTCGTTGAGCTTGGCGTTGATACCCGGACCACTTAATCGATTGCCTTCGGAGAAACCAAAGTTGGCAAGTTCACGGGCACGTTGAGCCAAATCATCATCATTGGTGACGATGGCGCCCCCTTCGATGGTATGGAAAACCTTGGTAGCGTGAAAACTCAAGGTACAGATATCGCCCCAGTTGGCAATCGATTCTCCCTTATAGCGAACGCCAAAGGCATGGGCGCCGTCGTAGATGGTTTTCAGACCGTTACGGTCAGCGATTGCCTGGATGCGCTCCACATCGCACGGATTACCGAATACATGGGTTGCGACAATGGCTGAGGTGTCCTTTTGTAGCCTGGCTTCGATCTGGCCGGGATCAAGGTTCCAGGTGACAGGATCGATATCTGAGAAAACCGGACGAATATGCTCCCACTGCAGTGTGCTACTGGTTGCAATGAAGCTGAACGGTGTTGTGATTGCGCTACCTTGAATACCCAAAGCACGATAGGCGATCTGAAGAGCCAGGGTACCGTTGCTTGTAAGCACGATATTCCGTACGCCTAGATACTCCTTTAGGCGCTGCTCAAGCTGACGAGTAAGAGGACCATGATTGGTAAAACAGCCGGAAGCATATATCTGATCTATATAAGACTGGAGTTTGGCTTTGTTACCAGGGAAAGGCTGCGTAACATTGATCATTTTGTTCCTCGTCCAATGAGCAGTTAAACCTTTAAAACGGGATTGATTACTATTTATAGATTTCTCAATGTCGCCTATCTATACGAATGGTCCCAAGCAAAAGCAGCATCCCATTATAGCGGTAGCCTGAAGCGTGTCTTTTTGTGAAACACGTAATAGGAATAGCCTGAGATTAATTAAGTTCAAATGGCTGGTAAGAATATTTGGTTATTGTTTTGCGTAAGTGGCTCAGGGACGGTTATATAAAGCTTTTTTACATACAGGTTCATTAACAGGCTTGCATTCAGGCTTATGTTCGCCTGTAGGCCTGTGTTGGCGGCGTCTGTAAGATGCGGCGCTGGGAACAAGTAGAGTGTTGAAGCAGAGCGGTATTGAGCTTTTGAAGCTTCGAGCATAGGAGGAAAACAAAAAAAGATACATTCTTTAAGGAAGGTCTGAAGTAGC
>NZ_DEYV01000022.1:18578-44763 GCF_002364655.1 Pseudomonas sp. UBA3149 | reverse complement strand
AGAAGCGGATGCGCTGTATGATCTGACGCAGGCGCTGGACGCCGTTGGTAACAGGCGTCGGGGCAGGCGAGCCTATGACTTCCCGGCAGCAGAGCGGGCACGCGCGTATATCCATGCAAGTAGCGGTACAAGCATCACACTGGATGAGCTTGAACATGCCAGTGGGCGGGATCGCTGGAGTCTTTCCCGAGATTTTCGTGTGCTGTATGGCACAAGCCCGTACCGATACATGACGCTGAGGCGGCTGGACAGGTGTCGGAAGTTGCTGCTGGATGGTTTTAATCTTGTAGACGCAGCCCTGGCAGCTGGTTTTTTCGACCAGAGCCATATGACTCGCCATTTCAAACGGTGCTACGGTGTTTCGCCGGCCCGCTGGTTAGCTATGCTGGGCTAGTAAACCTGCACGATCGTGCAAGAGTAATCCGTTCAGCCCTATTAGCGTAACGGTTCCGCAAACAAAGGAGCCGACACCATGAACACTGATGTAATTCAAGCGCCCTACCAGTCAATCAACCTGCTGCAGAAGTTGTCGCTTGTTAGCGAGCAGTGGTCACCCAGGGTGGTCGCTGAGATGAACAGCTACCAGTTTAAGGTCGTACGAATCCAGGGAGATTTCATCTGGCATTCTCATCCAGAAGCAGACGAGACCTTTCTGGTACTTGAAGGCACGCTTCGGATTGACTTTCGGGACGGTAGCGTGACGCTAAAAGTAGGTGAACTCTATGTGGTCCCAAAAGGGGTTGAGCATAAACCGTATACTGAGGAAGAAGTAAAGCTATTGCTGATCGAGCCGCGGGGTGTTTTAAACACTGGCCAAGAAGGCGGAGAGCGGACTACGCCTAATGACGTCTGGATCTGATAGATCAGCATTCGATACAAGTCGCTGATTGCTTTGAACAGAGCGTTGAGCTGCACGGAGCAGGGCTCTAGCGCCGAGCTGATTTTAATAAAACGCAACACTGATTGCATGTTGTCGTAGGGTATACCCTAATGATTACACAAAGAAAACTATACCTGTCTTGTATACAGCTATAGTTTTAGGTCAATACGCCTTGGAATGTTTTGCGCCATTCACTCGGCGTAACACCAAACATTATCTTGAAATGCTCTCGGAAAGAACTGACTGACTGAAAGCCTACAAGCTCTGCGATAAACTCTACTGAATGACTAGTGGACTCCAGCAGTTCCTGGCTACGTTGCAGGCGTTCAGATACAAGCCAGTCGCCCACTGACATTCCTGTTGCCTTATGGAAATGACGAGTAAAGGTACGACGGCTCATTTTTGTAAAAGCTGCAAGAGCATCGATATCGTGTGGCTTACTTAGGTTTCTTCGCAGGAAATCGAGTAGCGTGTTAATCCGGGCATCCTGAGTGGATTCGGGGATGGGTTGCTCGATGAATTGAGCTTGCCCACCTTCGCGATAAGGAGGAATCACCATGCGGCGGGCCACCTTATTGGCTATTACGCTGCCATAATGCTGACGTACCAAATAGAGACAGCAATCAAGGCCCGCACCCGTACCTGCAGAGGTAATCAGGTTGTCGTCGTCTACATATAAGGCATTGGTATCCAGATGGACTTGAGGGAAGCGTTTGATGAAATCCTGCTCCAGCTCCCAGTGTGTTGATGCTCTACGATTATCTAAAAGGCCTGCATAGGCCAAAACGTAGGTGCCCAAGCATAACCCTACTACCTGTTTACCCTGTCGATGGGCTGACGTCAGCGCGTCCAAAAGTCTTGGATCAGGTTGCTCCGCAGGATCACGCCAGTAGGGAATAATGACGATATCAGCTTCTGGAAGTGTCTCTAGGCCATACAGGGTATCTATGCTCATCCCCTGATCGGATCGGAGTATACCTGGCTCACCTGCACAGAGCTTTAGGTTAAAGAGCTTATGCTCTGGCAGGATGTCTCCGAAGATAATGCACGGAACCGACAGGTGAAAAGGACTAAAGTGGTTGTACACCATCAGGGCAACGGTAGGAATAGACACTGAAACCTCAACTCAAAGGTAAAAGCAGGCCTTTTTCATAGCAACCTGCTGATCACCCTGCTCAATTAACTACCAAGCAATTGCCTTTTGATATCTGCATTATCAAAGTGAGCTCTTTTCTCAATGATTTTCCCGTCAGCGATGCGCAATAACATCATCAGGGACATCCTAAGCCGTTTGCCGGCAGGTGCTACTCCCGCAATCTCCCCACTCTGGATTCCCTCAAATTCCAGATAGGCTGCTACCTGATCACCTTCTGCAACCAAAGCCTTAATCGGCATCCTGAACCCTTTGAAAGCATCAAGATTTTTCTTTTCAGACGCTATGAATCCTTCGGCACCGTAATGCGGCATATCAACCTGAGCATAGAACACGAAATCTTGGTGACATAGTTCTCTAATGAGATCGTATTGTCCGTTCTGTAGAGCATCATAGAAGCGGCTGACCAGCGCCTTGTTGGCCTCGTTCGACATAGGATATTCCTCTGGTTTATAGGTCATCTTAAAGGGTGCAGGTTTCGCCATCCTCAGGAACCAGCACACGAGAGGTCAGGCCCTTTTCACCGATGAACTGCCGTAGCTCTGCTCTGGACAATGTGCAGTGGTTAATGGCTTCCATGTGTGTAGTGAAAATGGTTGAGTGAGGAACAGCTTCGCAGACGTGGCTGACGTCTTCCTTTCCCATGATGATCGAACCAAGGCCTATCACTTGAGCATCACCAGTATTAAGAATGATGACGTCAGGAGAATAGGCTTCAAGGTTCTGAATGACGTACTCATTCCAGACGGTATCGCCAGCCAGATAGAGTGTTTTCTCATCAGGATGCTTAAAGACGACACCGCAGGCATCCCCCAAGATCTCACCAATCTGCTCAAGCGCCTCGTCACTTCCATGCTGACCAAATGTTTTGATAAGAGTGATGTTTTCAAAAGATGTGTTTTCGGTCAGAACACGAACGTTTTTAAACCCGGCATTCCGTATGAGTGCGGCATCCCTTGCGTGCTGAGCAAAGATCAACATGTCCTTGGGAATTAGTTTCTGAGCTGCATCATCCCAGTGGTCAGCATGGGTATGCGTAACAATAACGGCATCGACGTCGAGTAGTGTATCGACCGCTACTGGCAGCTCTACCAATGGGTTGGCTAGATGACTATTAACAGTTCCCTCAAAACCAGGATATGTGCCCTTCCTAGCCAGCATGGGATCAATAAGGATTTTCTTGCCGGCAAACTCTACTGTCAGGGTTGCGTTTCTAATCTGTGTAAGTTTCATTTCTAATCATCCTCTACCTGCTGCGCTTAGTTTTAGCGAAGCGTCAAATGCAAACATCTCTGGACCTGGTAAGTCAGTGATGCGTTTTCAGTAGAGGGATTATCCGTCCGACCTGGTATGCCCATAAGCGGCCCGCAGGCCAAATATCAACAGTATTGGGCCAATGCGCAGGTGTAGTCGCTGGGGTATACCCTAATGAATACAGCTAGGTGGCTGTCATTCTGGGCAGGTTTGCATAGCCAGCGGTGATAGTTAAGCTACCAAGGCCGTTTATTTGATGAAAATGGCTTTGCAGGTAGATTGGTCTTCTTCAATGCTGATATCTCAGCTCACTGAGGGAACAATGGACGAACCTATTGCTTTCAATCCTGACGCCTCTTATGAGGTCAGATATAACGGTGTGAGGTTTGCTGAAATTCATAAGGGGCTGTTTTACGAAGGTAATTTGAGCCCCCGCTAGAGATGCTCGGCCAAGTTGGTTTCCACTCCTTGGCTACAGCGATGCTTCTCCTTGCTTTCACTGGTTTCACGCTCTGGGCAATTGAGCGCAAATAGTTAAAGGAAAACGCAATGGGCCTCTACAAACATGTGCATTAGTGATTGTCGGCACTGCGATTGGTGTTTGGCTTGAACTACCCACCATTTTGAATAGGAAAAAAGATGCCTGCTATCCCTCGCTTCCTGCCAAACAACATCACCGTCCCAGGCTACGATGCCTATCAGGTCAGGATCGTGCGAGGTGACTACGAATATTCTGCCACATTCGCCTGGTCGCGATTCGTCAGCAAAGAAAAGGCGCTGTGTGCGGCAGTAAACTGGCGAGACCAGATGCTTGCGAAACTGCCCAAAGCTGGGAATGGGCGTGGCAGCTTCCGCACTTCCCCAATGGCGCACAAACGTAGCGTCGGGCGCGTCGGAGTCACCCGCTATCTGAAAGAGGACCGTCGCCTTCGCGGCTGTCCAGTTTATTTGGTGTACGGGGTTAATTGGACAGATGACCAAGGCAGAAAACGGGTGAAGCAGTTCCAAGTAGGCCGCATGGGCACTTTCGAGTGGCATCAGGAGTTGCATGCCTCGCTTACCGCTGAGGCCTTTCGAACCGAATGGGAGTTTTGCCGCAGTACCGGGAAGGTCTTTGAGCCGGATTCTTACCACCGCTGGACAGAGGTGGAGTTGTATCCATTCTTGCCAGCGACTGATCAAGGAAATTAACCATGGATCAACAGACGAACTTCGCTGCATACCACCGGCCCTTGATTGGGCCTTTGGCAGTATTAGGGCGCCGCAATCCAAGTAAAACACTATGTTTGATCGCATCAATAACCTAGTTGCCAAGGACGGATTTACTCTCATGATCTGGGGGAAGAGTTAGAGGAAACAGCGATGCATAACCGAAAAGACATTAATGATCTTTTGATCATGCTGGTGGGCGCAGGCATCGGTACTGCCATATTGCTTGCGGTGTTCAGGTTGCTGGATGTCAATCCGATCCAGTCACCAGCATGGTTTTGGCTAGGCCTCTTGTGCATGAATAGTCTGGCCGGTGGCTTTACAGCTTTAATGCTAATAAGGACTTTTAAACTCAAGCGCGTGCTTTAACTGTTCGAGGAAAACAATGTATGACCAACGATACAAAGGCTTCGGCATGGCCTTGGTCGATCGTTCAGATTATTTCAGGCGGCCAAACAGGAGCAGATCGAGCGGGTCTCGATTGGGCTATAGATCATGGAATCGATCATGGTGGCTGGTGCCCTCAAGGTAGGCTTGCCAATGATGGACGTATTGATGGTCGGTATAACCTGATGGAAACCCAATCATCGGGTTATCGGCAGCGGACACGACGCAATATCGAATCCAGCGATGCTACCCTCATCTTTACTTTAGGGCCACTTGTGGGTGGTTCGCTCTTAACCTATACGCTTGCTAAAAAGCTGGCCAAGCCATTCGTGGTTTATCAGCTAGCTACAAACGATGATTCTCAGCTTAGGAATGTCCAGGACTGGCTTAAGGAAAAAGGCCCAAGGATTATCAATGTTGCCGGCCCGAGTGAATCCAGAAATCCAGAAATATATCAGGCGGTATATGACTCTCTGGATTGTGTACTATTGGATAAAATCAGGAAATCTGCGGCTATTTCTTCCTAATGCTGGTTTTTAACAATTAGGAAGATAAGCAGCCAACGTCTACGACTCACTCCTCTTGTACTCGTTAAGTACTGAGCTGATCAGCACCACCAGCTCGGCAGCTGTAACTTCGGTGCGCTTCCCCTGAGTTGATCCCCGCAGTGCATCTATACGTGACCTAGTTGTAGGCAGGCCATGAGCAGTCATGGCATCTGCAAGCTCCCTGGCGTCCCAGCCATCATGCCTTAGCAGCAGTAACAAGGACTTTACGACGTCGCGTAAATCGCGCTCATTCTTCGTTAGGCTCCAACGGGGTTGCAAGCACCTTCTGGTAGAAAGCCAAGTCTAGCCAACGCTTAAATTTGTAGGCCGCCTCCTTGATTACCCCGACCTGCTCAAACCCCAAGCGCTCATGCAGAACTATGCTTGCTTGGTTTGTAAGATCTATACCTCCCACCATGATATGAACGTCCCGCTCGATGGCTTCACTGACTAAGCTATTAAGTAGACATTTACCCAGACCAAGTCCTCTATATTCATGGTGAATATAAATGGAGTGCTCTACAGTGTACTTATAAGCAGGCCAAGCCCGAAAGGTACCGTAACTGGCAAATCCCAGCAGCTTTCCTTCATCATCTTCTATGCCAATCACTGGAAAGCTATTCTGACGCTTCGTATCAAACCAGCCGACCATAGATGCCGTTTCCCGCGGCTTGTAATCGTAAAGCGCTGTAGAATTTAGAATGGCGTGGTTGAATATATCCAAAATCGCTTGCGCATGACGTTCTTCTGAGCAATTGATTATTTGCATAATGGCTTATTCTCTTTTTCCACTATATGATTCGAAAAGTATCATATAGTGGAAAAAGAGGTCAAAGTCCAAATGAGCATTGACAAGATTATTGCATCCCGCATTGCGGCATTGCGCAATGCTCAACAGTTAAGCCTCGCCCAGCTTGCCGAGCGCTCAGGCGTAAGCAAGGCTATGATTTCCAAGGTTGAACGTCAGGATAGCAGCCCTACTGCCAGCATATTGGGCCGTCTGGCCTCAGGATTAGGCGTCCCGTTGGCTCAATTGCTGTCCTCTGAAGAAACTGAAGCTTTGTCGGCATTACGTAGAAGAGAAGATCAGCCAACTTGGAAAGACCCGGCTACCCACTATATACGCAGGCAGATTGCAGGCTTGGATAAAGTCAGTAAAAGTGAGTTGATTGAGATCGATCTACCAGCTGGTACACAGGTTAGTTACCCTTGTTGGCATACAAAACCTTACCGCCAGAGATTATGGGTCCTGGAGGGCAGCCTTGAAGTACGTTATGGAGAAGACTGCTACGCCATGCTGGCCGGAGATCTCCTAGAATTCGCTATAGATAAGCCTATTAGCTATACAGCAGATGAGCAGCATAAATGCCGTTATCTGCTAAACATTTTGTACGAATGAGTAATTTTTTGAGCTCTAATGCGCTAGCTGCTCATTACCTTTTGCCAGCAAACATACTGGAATTTGATTCAACGTATCCAATGTTTCCTGAGTAAAACGACATTGGAGCCGTTGTTAGGGTCCAGTAACTTTTGCATACGGTACGCGGCGCACAGCAATACGAGCGCTCGAATAGTCTCGTTTGTATCGATCTCGTTCAGTGGCACTTCCCACTCAAATCCCCCCTTGCCCGGTACCGGTATGCCGGCAGCTGGGCAACTGATCCTGGCAACACGGCCAGCACTTTCTGAACACATTCCAAAGGTGAGATGGATTTCCATGGCTATCTGAAGCTCGCGTGAGTCACCATCATCAAGATGCGGCTGCCATGGCGCAAGCTTGTCCGTTTTGCCTTCCACCAACGGGACTGACCCTTCCTCCACCCAGTCCATGATCCTGTAGCCGCAGCCAAGTGCCGCCAGCTTGAGTTGCCGTTCAAGAGGCAACAGGTAACTCTCAAGGTCATTGCTCATAGGTAGAGGTCTCGTTGTGGCAAACACGCAGGCGCGATTGCGAAACTTTATCCGTGCAAGGCGAGGTGACACGCTCTTGCCGTCAAAGACCTTGTTTACGTTAACCTCGCCATGCTGGCCACCCATCAAGCAGGAAAAGTTACAGACGGTAGGCTCTATGCCGCGGCTTTTGGCACATACACATACAGAAGGCAAAAATGGGAAGAGGGCACAGGTGATAAACCTATTACCTTAAATATAAATGCCCCGCAAAGCAGGGCTTAAAGGTCTAGAAGCATCTTTCAGAAGATAGGATGCTAATGATAATATGTTACAGTTCCATGTATATGATGTTGCCGTACAAGTACTGCCAAAGCTTGAGGCGTCGCGCCTTGTTCAGCTCACCGAATGAGTACGGCGTTGTAAGGGATGTACCGATGTACGAGACAGATGCAGTCACAGATGACGTGGTCATTCGTCGTGTCGAGTGTGAGGAATGTGGTGAGGTAAGGGCCTGTGTGTATACCCTGCATCCTGAATGCGACACGTTGAGATGGATTTGCCCCAGATGCATTACTGAACTCCGCCCTGGGTGCCAGTAAGCCAATTTGCCAAGGAAGCAGTCATGCCAGCTCGTTCTGCGAACGTACAAAACAAGGCTCGTCCAGTAAAAGCCAAGGCGCGTCGCCTGGCCTGATACGGTGTTGACCGATAACACCATTCAGTTTGTCAAGAAGATAGGTACAGAAAGCTACCGGGCCCATTATTTCGATGTGGTCTGCCATCGGCATAGCATTGAGCATCGGTTAACCAAGCCCTTTCATCTCTGGACCAATGGCCAGGTTGAGCGCATGAACCGTACGATCATGCAGGCCACCACCAAGGCCCTTCACTACGCCCCGCTTAAACAGCTGCAAGACCATATGAAATATTATCTTTGGGCGTGTAACAGCGCCCGCCCGTTACGTGCCTTAAAAGGCCAAACACAGATTGGCTTTATCCTCCAGCAATGGCATAAACAGCTACAGCTATTTTTAACTCACCCAAACCCCTTCTTTCCGGGACCAAACACCTAGTGCCACCAAACCTCCCAAGGAGGAATGGTGGACAGTGCAAAAAGTGGATGACTTAAGCGATGTGGTTCATCATCCCATTAACATCAACCGCTCGTAGATACTTTGCAGGATTAGTGCCTTTGGCAATTTCCTCGAAATGCTTTTCACCGCAAAGAATTTTGGCACCTTCGACATGACGCAGGTCGCCCCACCAGGTGCTGCCCTTGGTTTCTACCACGAAATACAGCTTCTCCTGTCCGCAATCGTTTATGACGACGGCCCAGTCCGGATTATAGGTGCCAAGCGGAGTTGGCACTTTGAACCACGAGGGAAGCTTGGCGTAGACCTTTACAGCCTCGTTCTTTTCCAGATCCTCAGCAAAATTCTTCTCGACTCCCACTGAGTCGTAGACGACGTGGGTATAGACGGATTTTTGAGTTTCAAGAGTGTTTTTCAGGTAGCCCTTCAGTTCTTCCTGTTGGAAAAGCTCCTGTGCGTAGAAGTGCTCATCGCCGATCCTGCTGTACTTGATGCCATCGACCAGAGCCAGCCGCTTGGTGCGGTTGATCGCTTCGGCGGCATAGTCGATGAACTGTTGCGGGTTGCGAGCAAAGTCCTGGAGCCGACGGCTCTCGGTAAGGATTTTGACGATGCTGCTACGGGTCAGCTGCGTCTTGTCCTGGAGGTCCGTGATGATGTCCGGTAGCTCAATGTCATCTTCATGGATGGTCGTGAAAGCGGACGCTGATGTCTCTTCTGCTGTCACGCCCCCCTTACCAATCGCGATATCGGCTTTGCGGAACTGCGCCCTGGTCTTGGTAATGGGCGGGCAATCCTGAATAGCCTTGGCGCAATCGACAATGAGCTTCTCGTTGTTGAAGTCCACGCGGTAGGTGGTTTTGTACTTTATGCGATCCCAGAGTGCTTTGAATTCCTCGCTCTGCAGGACGGCCTCTCGGGTACGGATGATCCGACGATCATCGGCATTCTTGATATCGAGCTTGCCAGCAAGCTTCTTCAGAACGCTCTGGATGTCTTCTACCGCGACATCAGGGTTGCTGCCGAGCTCGGCCTTGATGTCGTCAGGCAGCTTGAAGCTGCCATCCTTGAGCGCGGTGCGCAGGGAGTCTTGGACCTTACCTCTGGCGTCAACATAGCCTTCGCCTTTCAGGAACTGCCAGATTTTTTCGGACTGCTCGACGCCTAGCGGAGCGGTTTCACCCTTGTCGTTGACCGTCAGTACCGTCGCAAACTGGTGAGACTCAACGATGCCGAAACGAATACCGGTATCGTCCTCAATCTCTTTCTGAAGATTGTCGGCAAACTCTTCATAGCTTTCGGTCGCAATGACTGTAAGCGTGTTGATATCCGATCCGCGCAGGCGCTGGCCGTCCTGATTGACGCAGAGTCGCAGGCCCCGTCCGATGGTCTGGCGACGCTCCCGCTCCGTACCCATTTCACGCAGGGCGCAAATCTGGAATACGTTCGGGTTGTCCCAGCCTTCTTTGAGGGCGGAGTGGGAGAAGATAAACTTAAGCTTCGTATCGAAGCTCAGAAGTTTTTCCTTCTCCTTCATAATCAGGTTGTAGGCTCGCTCGGAGTTGTCACGACCCGTCTGGGTGCTTTCCGCCGTATCGACAAAACGTTCCTTCTTGTCGATGGAGAAGTAGCCGTTGTGGACCTCGGCAGCGTTGGTTTCCAGGTCAATTTCCTTGAAGAGGCTTTGGTAGTCGCTGGACTTGGCGAGCTTTGAATACTCCTCTTCAAACATCAGGGCGTATTTACCCTTGACCTCATTTCCGTCTTCATCGTACTGACGATAGTGCTCAACGCTGTCTATGAAGAACAGGCTCAAAACCTTGATAGGCTGCTTGTTGGCGGCAAAGGTGAGCTCCTTATCGAGATGCTCTTTGATCGTGCGTCGAATCATCAGGCGCTTGATCTCATCCGGGCTCACAGCCCCAATGGCCTCTCCAGGACGGAGTACCTGGTCGATACCCGGCCCCCTTACCTGAATAGACTCGTTGTCCTTGCCGCAGGTGATCGTGCCGATCTGCATGTTTTCGTAGATGGCGCGATTAGCAAGTTGCTCCAGATCGTCACCGTCTTCGACGGTGAGAATCTCACGCTTGATGTTCTTGCCGCGCTGCACGTCGATTTCGATCTTGGCTATAATCGAGCCCTGACGGTTATGCGTGGACTCAAGCCTCACATAAGGCTTGTTGTTGCCGCCCTCTACCTGGAGGGAGGCGACCTCGATCTGCTTGACCAGGCCCCGGTCATAGGCATCAACGGCATCCAGACGATAGACCATGTGGTGTTTGTCCACATGGGTTGCCGAATAACGCAGTGTGCAAAGTGGGTTCATAGCGTCCAGAGCTTTCTTGCCCTGACCTTGCAGGCCGCCATCGACGCTTTGCGGCTCGTCAACGATGATAATAGGGTTGGTTTCTTTGATTAGATTAATTGGCTTTTCCCAGCCGGTATTCTCATGTTCCTTGTAAAGATTATTCACATCCTTTTTGTTAATGGCCCCCACGGTTGTTACCATTATTTGGACGTTAGAGCTTGTTGCGAAATTTCGCACCTGTCCGATATTTGAGGAGTCATAAAGAAAGAACTCATACCCTTTTGCTTTAGGATAGAGCCCCTCAAAATGGGTGCGAGTAATTTCAAGCGTTTTATTCGTTCCTTCCTTAATGGCCACGGAAGGTACAACAATGACGAACTTAGTGAAACCAAAGTTTTTATTTAGCTCGAAAATGGTACGCAGGTAGACATATGTCTTACCTGTACCTGTTTCCATTTCAACTGTAAAATCCCCACTCTTAAGATCATTGGAGGGGCGTAGGCCATTCGCGAGTTGGATTGCATGAAGGTTCTCTAATACCTCCTCATCGACTAACTGCAAACGGTTGCCAACACCGAGCTCATTTTCGGCAAGGCTGAGTGATCCCTGTGGTTCTGATTTAGGGCGATAAGTTACAGTGAATTCAGAGCGTGAAATTTCCTGCCCTTTAAAAAGATTGACGACGGATTCTATGGCCGCCATTTGATAATCAAGATTGTCCTCAAAATGCAGCTTCATCAGTTCCGTTCCTTACAAACTGCGCACATGGGATATGCCGTTCTGCTCCAGAATGGCCGCCATGTTGGCCTTCGCCACATCATCACTGAAGGCGCTATCTCGGAAGAAAACATGAGAGTCTGAGGCGGGCTTAAGCTCTTCATGCCACTTGAGAATTCCTTGGGCTAGATTCTCAGTGTCAGCTTTAGCGATAGCCTCATCAAGACAAACCAGCAATACTCCAAAGCCAATGCTGTAGACATTTTTCCCAGAGATACTTTTGCACTCGATAGGCGCAGCCAGATCAATGCCGCGCTTAATAAGCAACTCATAAAGAATATCTTGTTCGCTACGCCCTTCGATTAAGTGCTCTTGATGAGATAGAAGCGTTTGCTCAAGATCCGAACGGTCGGGACTCCAAGCTCGAATGTTTGAGCTCGAGAGCTTAAAAAATTTAAATCCAGAGTTGGATGGAGCTCTGCTCACAGAGGAGCGTTTAAGTCGATCTTTAGTGATGTCAGAAATCTTTGAAAGCCCAAGCTTTTTGGCGGCAATGCCATGAGGCTTACTTTCATCAATATCCTCTGGAAGCTGAACAAGAATGAAGCGCCCCCGCTCATCATCGAAGACCGCTACTCCAGTACTCCCTGATCCAGCAAAGAAGTCGAGAACGACGTCTCTCTCCCTCACTCCAGAGATTTTCATCATGCGCTTAATTAATTCTGTCGGCTTGACAGTATCAAATGGAACCTCGCCATCAAAAGCAATCTTAAGCTCCTTAACGCCAGAGCGAGTGGTGCCGGAGTCTTTTGCGAACCAAATTGTTTCGGGTGTACGCCCATCGAGATCTGCCAAGTATATTTTTCTAATTATCCTTGTTTCGTCTTCGCTGAAGAATATCTCTCCTGAGCTTATTTTGCTTTGGAGAGTTTCTTTACTCCATCGCCATCCGTTGTCGGGAGGATTGATAATTTTTCCTGAAGGAGTTGTGATAGGGTATTTAAGGTTTTTTCTGTAAAGGGCATTCCTTACATCACCTGTTCGCCAATCACCCTTAGGATCATTGTCAGGGTTAGAATAGGCCTTATTATCATCATCCGTTCTTTCGAGAGACATGAGCTCAAAGTCTTCGGACTTTCTATACATAAGTATATGGTTGTGATGCACGGAAAATATACCGGAATAGCCTTTGGGCTGAACGCTGTGCTGCCATATTATATTTGCGACTAGATTTTCTTCGCCAAATATCTCGTCGCAGATTATTCTTAAGCGAGGAGCCTCACTGTCATCAATTGCAATAAATATTGCACCATCTTTGGCTAGCAAATTTCTGGCAAGCATCATCCGTGGATACATCATGTTGAGCCAGTTTGTGTGAAGGCGGCCAGAGTTTTCAGTATTGCTTGAGACCTTTAAGCCCTCGCTATCTTTTTGCCCCGTATATCGCAGATACGTATCCAAATTATCCTGGAAATTGTCTGGATAAATGAAATCCTTTCCGGTGTTATATGGAGGGTCAATAAAGATCATTTTGACTTTTCCTGCATAGCTCTTTTGCAAAAGCTTTAGGACTTCAAGGTTGTCGCCCTCAATAAATAGATTTTGAGTCGTATCCCAGTCGAGGCTTTCCTCTGGGCAAGGCAGCAGCGTTCCCATTGATGGTGTCAATGCGATCTGACGGGCCTTCTTCTTACCGTGCCAGTGAAAGCCGTATTTCTCTTCACTTTCGTCGATAACACCGGCATCACCCAGAAGCTGGCGCAGCGTATCAAAATCGACGCTGCGCTCACCAAAGACTTCAGGGAATATCGTTTTGAGCTCTTCGATATTTTCACTGACGATATTGGCGCTTTCGCCGTCCTGCAAGGTTACTCGATCCATAGCTGCCTTAGTCATCAAATGGTCTCTCTAATTTTTTCAATTTCGTCGTTAATCTTTTTGACTTGTGCATTCAACTCAACCTGCCGCCCGAGCTGTTTTTCTTTTTTCAGCCTGTTAGCGATTTCTGCCTTTTTCAGGTTGAGCTTTTCAAGCTCGCGGAGCCGTTCAAGACGGCCCTCGCCGGGTGTATTTTCTATATTGTCGGTTGCGCCCTGCTCATAGCGTCCGCTATGGGTGGCGCAATTAATAGCTATGACACGATCAGCCAGGCTTTTATAGAAACTAAGGAAATTCGTGAAGGAAAAGCTGTTGATATTGCAGTCCCCCAGAAAGGCTGCCTGCGCAGCCGTGGGAGCGGCCAGGTCTATCCAGTCCGTGTAGAGGATGTCTTCAACGACCCATTTTTCCTTGTCGGCCTGATTGATGCGTTTATCAGCGACACTCAGGCAGATCTGGTTGCCTTGAGTGAACAGCAGGATGAGCGGATACGGGATCGACCGCTGCATGAAGGTCGCGATGCGTTTTAGCCGCTTGGTCGAGGTCAGCTCGACATGGAGAATGGCGACTTCCGAGAAGTCGCGCTCGCCATCAAAATGACCAGCGATGTTGATCGTGGCGGGCTTCAAGGTATAGAGCCAGCGTATCTTCTCTACATCGTCCTTCAGGGCTGTTTTATCGGCGATATCTAGGACGCCGTTTTCAAGAAAGAGCTTCTTGAAAACGGGCTTGTTCAATTCGCAGGACTTGGGAATCGAAAGATGGTCGATGAAGGATTCCAGCGTACCTGGCGTCATAGCGTGTCCTTGCCTTACGGGGCGTCCGTGATGATGAGGTAGGTTACAACGGCAAAGTCTTCAATGCCCTGACTGCTGGTGGCAGTCAGTACAGTACCGCCTCTGGTGAAGAGGCTCTGCACACCTTTCTCTTCGCTTTTACCTGCGATGCTATCCACCGCGACGGCAAGCAGATGTTGGTAATGCTCCATGTCGGCACCGTTCCGGGTACGGTCGTTCAACTGCCCCGTAGCGGTTCTATCAATGGATGAAGCCGAGAGGCCATGTTTCTTCAGGAGGTCGAGCACCTTCTTGCTTTGCGTGAAGTTGAGCTCGACCACTGCTTTGTCCGAAACATAGACGAGGAAATAAGGTGCCAAGGGATAGTTTTCATCCACCTGCACGGCTCGCTGGCCGCCCCTGATGCTCTTCAGGCAGAAGATCACGCCGGGTTCTAAGCCATCAGCCTTGAGGTCGGCGTCGATGGTGACAGTGGCATGGAGACCGGCCGGAGCTTGCTCTAGCAGGTGCAGGTTTTTCTTCATGTAGCCTGAAAGATCCATGCGGAAGTCGTTCAGGGTAAGATCTGTGATGGACACTCCGCCCGCCATGTCTTCGAGATCGACCACGGCATCTTTGAGCTGCTGTAGCTGACGGCGGCGGTATTCTAGGTCGTTCATCTCCTGGGCGTTGGCGTCGATAACGTTTTCTTCGCCCGTAGCCGAGATGTCCAGAAGCATCATGCGGCCCGCCACCCTTTCTTCGAGATTGATGTACTCGTCCAGCTCCATGTTTGGCCAGAAGTTGATGAGCTGGATTTGGGTATTCTTCGAGCCCAGGCGGTCAACTCGGCCAAAGCGCTGGATGATCCGGACCGGGTTCCAGTGAATGTCGTAGTTGATAAGAGTGTCGCAGTCCTGAAGGTTCTGCCCCTCGCTGATGCAGTCGGTGGCAATCAGGAGGTCGATCTCCGCCTTGGCATCGGGGTCGATCTTGGAGCGTTCCTTCGACACAGGGGAGAAAGCGGTCAGGAGATTGTTCAGGTCCGAACCGGTCCCGATCAGGGTCGTTTTGTTGGCGCCACCGCCTGTAATGAGAGCGCTGTGAATTCCAAGCTCGCTCTGCGCCCAATCCGCCAGGTGGGCGTATAGGTACTTCGCGGTATCGGCGAAGGCGGTGAAGACGATGAGCTTTTTGTTGCCAGGGTTGAGCGGTTCCTGGACCTTCCTAGCAATGACATCTTTCAGCTTTTCCAGCTTAGCGTCACGATGCGAATCGACAGTCTGCGCGGATTCAACGATGGAGGCAAGGAACACCCTGTCGGCTTCGAGTTCCTGCCGAAACCGGATGAGATCCATGTCCTGGAGCAGTACGCGCGCCTTGTTGCCAATCATGAACGGCTCAAGCTCAGGCGAGTCCATTTCGAAGTCATGGATGTCTTCGATGTTCAGAGCTTCGATGTCGCCGCTCTCATGCGCGTCGATTTTTTGCAGCAGCGCTTCTACCTGTGCCAAGAGCTTTTGCGAGGTCAGCGTGAAGGAATTGATCGAGCTTTCCATGCGTTTGAGCAGGTTCACGCGCATCAGGTGGATCAGGCTCTCTTCCCGGTCCACTTGTTTGAACACGCTCTTGCCGTCGCCGACAGCGTTGTCATAGCGACGTGCGTACTCATCCTTCTTGTCGTTCCGGACGAATTTCATCGGCGAGTAGCCTGCAAGCGAAAGCCTGCGGATCGTCTTGTTCACTTCCTTCAGGGGCGGAAATGCATGGGTCGCGTCGATATCAGCGTAGATGTTCTGCGGCTTAAGACGTGTCGGGAACCGCCCGATATCTGCCGTGCCGTAGTACTTCTGGATGTGCTTGCGGGAGCGCGCAATTGTGACGATGTCGAGCAGCTTGAAGTAATCGAAGCTCATCGTATCCAGCAGGGAGGCGACGGATCGGTCCTCAGGCGGTTGCTTGACCCACTGATTGAACTGCTTTTGCGCCAAGCGCAGAGTGCTATCCACGTTCTTGATGCCGATGTCGCTGAAAGCGTCGTCGCGCCCCTCGGTAATGAAAGCGACCTGGTTCTTCAGGTCATTCATGCGGTTGTTTACCGGAGTGGCAGAGAGCATCAGGACCTTAGTTTTCACGCCCGACTGGATGATATCTTCCATCAGGCGGCGATAGCGGGTTTTAGTGCCTCTAGTGGGGTTGTTGTTGCGGAAGTTGTGCGACTCGTCGATGACAATGAGGTCGTAGTTCCCCCAGTTCAGGGTTTCAAGATTGATCTCACCGGAGCTGCCTTTGGTGCGCGAAAGATCAGTATGGTTCAGGACATCATAGTTGAAGCGGTCCTGAGCTAGCAGGTTGCGCTTGTCGTTGACGGTGTAGATCGTCCAGTTGTCCCGGAGCTTCTTGGGGCATAGCACTAGCACACGGTCATTGCGCAGCTCGTAATACTTGATAACGGCCAGCGCCTCGAAGGTCTTACCAAGGCCGACGCTGTCAGCAATGATACAGCCGTTGTGCTTTTCGAGCTTGTCAATGGCACCGAGCACACCGTCTTTCTGGAATTTGTAGAGCTTGCTCCAGACAAGGGTATCCTTGAAACCGGTCTTCGTCTTGATGATGCGCTCTTCGTCGATGTCGTCGAGGAAGTCTTTAAAGAGGTTATAGAGTGTCAGAAAATAGATGAAATCGCCCGGCTGGTCGGCGGCAATGAATTCCAGCTTCTGCAAAAGCTCGTCCTTGAGGTCGCGAGCACGCGAAGTGTCCATCCAGACGGAATTGAACCAGGCCAGCAGCTGCTTGGTGGTTTCTGTATCAGTAATGCCGGTATTCATTAGTGGGGTTTCAGCCTGGACCTCGCCCAATCCTGCAGGGGTGAAGGCTGAGCTGCCATGGATGGCGAAGCTGCCCTGAGCGCCTTGCTCGACGAGAAACATGTTCTGCGGGGCGTTTGCGGCCCGTACCTCGGCCTTGCTGGCAAGCCATTTGGCGCACTCCTTGGCGATGCGCTTCTGGTCGAGCTGGTTTATGAGGCGCAGGTCGGTATTCGCTCCAATGAGCGCTTGGAGAGGTAGGCCCTCCCAGCCAGAGATCAACAGCCTTACGCCGTCGACGCGGGAAAGCTCTTTTCTGAGCGCTGAGAAACCATAGATGGTAAACAGACCTGAAAGCACGGATAGCTTTGATCCGGCTGCGAGATGATCGCGCAGCGTGTTCCCTACGTGACCATTATTTCTATTGTCCAGTAACAAAGCTGTTCACCCCGAATCAAGTGTGATTTTTGATCGTTTGCTGGTCGATCCAGTATTCGATGACGGCCTTTCGGAACCGCCAGCTCCCCCCTACTTTGAAGCCGGGAATGGTACCGTCGGCGGCAAGGCGGTAAGCCGTCTTCTCCGCGAGTTTGAGATACTCGGCTACTTCCCTAAGGGTCATTATCTCTTCAGGCATCTCATACGCCCCTGTCTTGGAGGCTGAGAGAATAGGGTAAAATCAGGTATTTTTCAGTAAAACTGCAGAATTGAGTGTGAGCTGCGTTTTCTAGTGCCACTAGTACCGTACAAGTCACCGCAAGTAATCACTAATGCGCAACTTCTATCCTGAAATTCTTGTGTTAAATAAACAGTACACCCCTTCAGGAACAGCGGCTGGCTATCGTCTGGGTGTGGCTATAAATAGGCGGGGGGACTTAAACGACTATACCGCCTATTCGCTACACCTAACGACTACACTTCAAGCGCCGTATTACCGACACTCCACATCCTTCCTGAACCCATCGGATTGCGCCTCACGCTCAGTCCGGTAGGCCACCCGAATACGTGCCGGGATGGAATGATAGGAAGGACAAAGCGTCGGTATAAAATAGGTCCCCGTGCGGCGGGAGGCATACACCATGCCTTCCGTGCGGGTTGGGTCAAACGGTTCGATTTCCTCTCTTTCAGCCTCATTCGAGGCAGATGCCTCCTGCAGGTCGGGGAAGAGTTCCTTGACCGTCTTGTCGCGCCGGATGATGCCGGCAAGTCCGGGCTTTCGATCCAATGTCCAGCTGGCCTGCCCGGTGACAAAGGGGTTGTGATGCCCCATGACCTTCGCTATACGGTTGTCTCGCTCCCTTTCCCATTTGCTGACCGGAAAGCGCTTGTCCCAATCCATGAACAGCTTTTGCTGAAGCCGTGAAAGGGTGATGCCGTAGCGGTCACTCATGTAGAAGTGGGTCCGCGCAATCAGGCCCTTTACGGCATCCCGTGGCTCGACGGTGCGCAGCGCAGGATCGATCCTGAGATCACAGCGCCCGTAACGGCTGGCCGTGCCCGAAAGCTCACCGTACAGATAGCTGCCGCGATCGGCATTGGCCTCTCCAATGGCGGGCGCCAGGTTGTGCAGGTCCGCATCGATCCGGTTGAACAGCGGATCAGCCCGGCAGGCACCTGAACCGCCTTCGCGCCAGCACTGAAGCTGATGGCCAAAGGACCAGACACTCTGGATGTGCTCCCATTCAAGACGTATGGCGCGGTCGGGCAGGGCACGTGTCTGGTAGCCGCAGGATTCATGATCCATGACGCCGCCACTACGGCCTACCCATTCCCACTGGCAGCCGCAGTAGAGATCACCCGAGGCCTTCTCGCCTGCATTCTGATCACCGTAGATGTCGTTACGCAGGAAGTGCTTGGCGTCGTAATAGGTTTCCGGGGCCGCCCATATCACTCCCGAGAAGGTTAGCGCCAGCAGGACCAAAGCGGCTCTCATGGTTCAACGGCCTCCGGGTTGGCAACTGGCTTGCGGGTGAGCTTGTGCCAGAGCGCGACGGCAAGGGTTGGAACAACCACAAACAGCATCGCGGATAGTACAGCCGCCACACACAGCATGAGGCTGCTTACCGCTATCCACTGCACCGCCTCGAAGGTCCACGGGATCAGCCAGCGCTCGACCTGGATGAACAGCCCCTCGATATAGGGGAAATGAGCCGAGCGAATAAACCAGAGCAGGGCGCCAATAAACGCGGCAATAGGGGTAAAGGTAATCAGCCCATAGCTCAGCCGGTGCAGATCGGTCAGCGTCGGTACCGCGTGCAGGGCGACCAGAAACAAACCAGTGATGATCAGAAGGCTCAAGGGATCGCTGTCTGCCTCGGTCCATAGGCTCCAGAGGATTTCCTCAATTGCTGTCGGTATCCAGACGAGGATGTCTATTGGATTCTGAGGGGGAGTAGGGACGTCATAGGCAATGCCCGTCAGCAGGCACAACAGCACGCAGCCCACCGCGCAGGGTGCGAGGCCTTCCAGTGCTCGCCCCATATAGCTGAGCGGCCCTGGGAAAAAGGTGTAGTCGACATGGCCAAGCGTGCCATCGGCATCACTGCGCTTGTACAGGGCAATGCGGGTGAGCTTGAAGCCCATGCACAGGCAGACTATAGCGCGGGCGGTTTCGCGTATGGGTGAGCCCACCATGCCGGTAAAGGCATAGGCGGGCCATGTGGGCAGTCTGGGACTGGCAATCAGGAAATGCTTGGCAAGCCCGGTCAGGGCCAGCACCGCAGCGGTCACACCCAAGAGAGCAAGTAACTGTGTCATGACGGTTTTCCTGCTAAAAAGGCACCTGCACAAGCGGACTCATGCAGGGCCACATGGCGGAGGGTTAAGGAATCATCAACCTTACGGGTGAGCTGTAGCCTTGCTCGGTGTGTATACCCAGCGCCTCCTGAAAACTCAGCGAGATCCCCTTCTTGAAGTCGGCAAACGGACTCAGGCGCGGGGTGTAGTTTTTCATCTTGAGCTTGCCGTCATCGTCCGGTACCAGCCGGCGCACCAGTTGCTCAAGGGTCAGCTGGTCATCAATGATGCCGATGTTCCTGGCCGTACCGGCTTCCCAGACCAGTCCCTCAAACATGCCTTCGGTGGGTTTTAGCCTGTCTCCACGGCCCTGCTTTACGTCTGCAATGAATTTTTGGTGAGTCGCGCCCAGCACGGTCTTCCAGTACTGGACCTGCTCATCCCTGGCCGGGGAGAACGGGTCCAGCATCGACTTGCTGGTGCCGGCGGTATACACGCGGCGTTCGACATCAAAGAGCTTGATGGTCTTGTCAAAGCCAAAGCCGGTACTGATCACGCCAATCGAGCCCACAATGGCCGTAGGCGAGGCATAGATCTCCCTGGTGGCCGAGGCGATGTAGTACGCACCGCTTGCACCAATGTCCTCGATCACGGCAAAGATGGGCTTTTCCGGATGACGCTGGCTTTCATAGCGGATTTCGTCATAGACGCGCTTGGACTGAACCGGGCTTCCGCCGGGGCTGTTGATACGGATGGCCACCGCCACGGTGTTGGGGTTTTCCATGGCCTGGCGCAGGCCCTTGTTGATGCGATCGGCATTGGCCGGTTGCTGGGCATCGAGCGGTCCCATCACATCCACCACGCCAACATGGCTGGCCCCTTCGTTGACTTCCGAGGCCTCATCAAACAGGCGCAGGAAGTACCAGGTGTTAAAGGCGCTGAGCAGGACGATCAGGAGCAGCATGCCCTTGAAGATCAGGGTCCAGCGGTGCCGGGCGCGGCTCTGCTTGACGGTGCCCGACACCCACTTGTCAAAGGTGTGGATCTGCATGAGGCGCTGGCGCTCCTGCAGGACCTCGATGGAGTCATCCGGGGAATAGGGCGGTACATCACTACTTCGGTTGCGTTTAAACCAACTCATCGTCATGCCTCCAGTGGATCTTTTTTGGGTTTGGTATAGGGCGCAATGGCGCGGCATTCGGGATAGCCTGAACAGCCCCAGAACCGGCTGGCGCGTTTGGCATCCCCTTTCCTGCCCATGCGAAGGTTCATCGGGCGACCGCAGTCGCCGCACAAGGGGCGGTCTTCATCACTGATGGGTTTTTGCGGCAGGCCCTTCTGGTCGGGAAAGGTCTTGTTGCAGGTGTCGCGGTTGGTACAGCCCCAGAAGAAGCCCTTCTGGCCCTTTACCCGGCGCAGCTCAGCCCCGCAGGAGAAGCACTTGTGGAGCGTGCCGCGGGCCTGGCTAAAGGTCTGCTTGAGCGCTGCCGCCTGGGCATCGGTATTGGCAAGCGTCGCCTTGAAGCCATGAACAATGCGCGAGACCCAATCGGTGATCTTGCGCATGAACTCATCCTGACTGACTTCACCGCGAGCAACCCGCTCCAGCTCCTGTTCCCACGCGGCGGTAAGGCCGGGTGATTTCAGAGCAGGCGGCAGGGCTTTCATCAGCGCTACCGCCTTGTCGCTGGCGTGCAGCTGGCGCTTCTTGCGGATCAGGTAGCCGCGATCTACCGCCGTCTTGATAATGCTGGCACGGGTAGCCGGTGTACCCAGCCCCGAGGTCTCCTTGAGGATGCGCCGAAACTGTTCTTCGGTGACGTAGCGGCTGATGTGCTCCATGGCCGAGAGCAGGGTGGCTTCGGTGAAGTAGGGCGGATGACGGGTGTGCTTGCTGGTGACTTCCGGCCCGCTGATGATGGCCGGTTCGCCCTGGTTGACTGGGGGAAGCGCGCTGCTCTGCTCCTCGCTCTCATCCTCTTCATTGCTATCCGCTTCGCTAAAGGTTTCGGTATCCGGAAACAGGATCTTCCAGCCCTGTCGAGTCGGCTGGCGCCCCTTGGCAATGAACTCGTGCTTACCGGCCCTGACATGAATCACTGTGCGGTTGAATTCGTGGTGTTCGTAGAACTGGGCGATGTAGAAGCGGCGGATGGCGTCGTAGAGGTTGCGCTCGATTTCACTCAAGGCGCCAAGGTTTATCTTTTCAGCGGTCGGAATGATCGCCTCATGGCTTTTGCCTTCGAGCTGCTTGTCGTTAAAGCATCGGCCCTTGCGCTTGAGGTCAGCGCCAGCAATCAAACCGGAAATGCTCTGGTCGCTGAGCATCAATGCCTGCATGACCTCCGGCGCTTCGGCGTGCATGTTTTCCGGCAGGTACCGGCATTCGGTACGCGGGTAGGAGATGGCCTGATGGTTCTCGTACAGGGACTGTGCCGCGGCAAGTACTTCGTCGGCGGTGTAGCCAAAGCGCACGTTGCCATACTGCTGAAGGCTGTTCAGGTGGAAGGGTAAGGGAGCGCTCTCCCTTGAAGGCGTCGTCTCCGCCTTTTCAATAACCCCACCGGTGCCGGTCAGCTGCGAGGCCGCCTGCTCGGCCAGCGTCTTGTTGATGCAGCGTCCGGCCTCGTCCGTACACTCTTCCTGCGGTACCCACTTCGCCCGGAACTGGCCACGCTGTACGGCGACATCGGCCCACAGGTCCCAGTAGTCCCTGGGAACAAAATTGGCGATGGCCTGATTACGGGTCACGACCAGATTGATCATGGGGCAGACCACACGGCCTACATGCAGGGTTTCCTTAAAGCCTGCACCACGGGCAATCAGGGTAAACAGACGTGTCCCGTTCATGCCAACCAGCCAGTCGGAGCGTTCACGGCACACGGCGGAGTGGTAGAGGTCGATGGTGTCCTTGCCCGGCACAATGGCGTCCAGTGCCTTGCGCAGTCCCTTGGGGTTCAGGGCCTTGATGCACACCCTGTACAGCGGACCCTGATAACCGGCGTAACGGATGACGTTGCGGGCAATGGCTTCGCCTTCACGGTCAAAGTCAGTGGAGATGTAAACGGAGGAGGCTTTTTTCAGAAGCTCTGACACGACCTTTAACTGGTCGCGGGTCTTGTCATTGGGCTGGTGCTTCCACTCGCCGGGCACCATGGGCAGGTGATCCAGCGTCCAGCCCTTCCAGTCCTCGGAGTAATCGTCAGGCTTGAGCGCCTGAAGCAGATGACCAATGCACCAGGTGACAAAGGTACCTTTGCCATTGTGCATGCAGCCCTTGCCGGTCCTGTCACAGCCGAGCACGGCTGCCAGCGCGCGGCCCTGCTTGGGCTTTTCGGCCAGATACACGTCCACACTCATAAGTCACCCCTTGATCGTCTGATCGAGGCCAGTTGGCGTTCGGTGGGAGGCTTGCCTGCGCCAAAGTGCAGCACGATCTCGGTGAGCTGCTCGCGCTGGCGCGTCGTCATGTCCTTGAACTGGCGATAGGGTTCGCCCTTGCGGATGGCACGACGCAGGCTGTTATCAAAGAAACGGTTTTCGGTGGAGTAGAGCGTCTCGACCGCCGCGACCTTGCCGCTGTCCTTTAACGTAATGGCCACGATGGCGTAGTTCTGGGCATACAGCTCGTCGCTGATGCGCCAGTTCAAGCCGATTTCCTCGGCAATCTCGGCGGCGACGGAGCGTACTTCCTCGACATCGGCGTTGCGGCGCTTCTCCTCGGCCTCTTCCTTTTCCGGGCCGGTAAAATCCGTGACATGGGTGCCGCTGCCATCCTTGAGCTTGCCCAGCAGCTCCTGATTGACCAGGTTGAAGGCCTGGGCAATGTCTCGTCCACCCGGGCTTTGCTGGCTGGACTCTGGTGCGTTCCCCTCGGGAATATCGTCCTTGTTGAAAAACAGCACATTGGTTGAGTAGAGCAGCGCCACGATGACGCCCAGCGCCACCAGCTGAGGAATCATGAGCGCTTCTCCCTGGGCTGGGGCCTTTCCTTGTGCAGGGCATAGAGCAGCTTCCAGTCCCTGACCACCGTTTCCAGCTGTGGGAGGCGGTGGTTCTGCTGGATGTCCTGCAGCATGACCGTAATCAGGCATACCGCATCCAGCGGGCTCTGCGCGTTGGCAGCTTCGGAGAGCATGACCAGAAGGTCTCTGTAGGAATCTTCATCTACCTGCACGGCGTCCATCACTGGCCTCCGGTCATCGCATGGCTGGTTTCAAACATGGCCTTGAGCGGGTCCTGTACCTGACGTGCCGCCATGGGTGCAGCGGCCAGAGGCCCGCTTGTGACGTCCTCAGCCTGAGCCTGCTCGGGCAGATCCTCAGGCGAAGCCGACTCGTTGGCCGCGTTGTGCTCGGCATCCGAAATCCTGCGACCAAAGTTCAGGGTGAACTCGGTGAAGACATCCCGATCGGCTGCGGGCAGGGTCTTGATCTCGATAAAGGGCGAGGCCTCGACGGCAGCGCTGATAACGGACTTGTTGTAGGCGTCGTTATGGGAAGAGCGGATCACCTCGAACCCGGTCAGAACGCCGTCCGGTCCCACTTTTACCCGGACCTGTGCCCCATGCTTTTCGTAATCCTCGGGTGCTTTCCAGTTCTGGCCCACCCGTATGCCCACCGCTGTGACCATATTCTGGTAGGCCGGGGTCTGCGCCAGTGCTGCCAGTCGCTTCTGGTGTGCATCCTCAGCTTCGGGAGGTGTGCCTACCTGACTGGGCTTGATGCTGTAGCCAAAGCTTGCGAGGTCTTTCTCGGGCGAGGATACCTCATCCTGACCCTGTGCCAGTCCCGCTTTTTCTACCTCATTCTGACCTGAAGGTTTTGCCCCTGCGTCAGTGGCGATGCTGGGCGCAGCAACCTTTGATGCGGGAGATGATCCGGGGCCAGCTGATGCGCCAGCGGTCATCTCCTCTTCAACAGGCTCCGTGGTAGGCGGAACCGTCTCTACACCCTCGCGGGTAATCTTGTGCTCAGGCGCCTGGATGGGCTGAGGTGGAGGCGAGGTTTCGCCTGCGAATTCATCCTCTTCAAAGTCGGCGTCCGGGTCGATGGCGAGGGAGGTATGTGAGGTCCCGACGTTGGCGGCCTCACTGCTTGATTCAGGTGCTGCGGTATCCAGATGAGCCGCGTCTGGTTTGAGCGGCGAATCTACTCCACTGGCCTGTGACATCGGCACATCACTGCTGACGGGCGTCTGTGGGATCGAATGTTCCGGCTTGCCCTTGTGGGTGGCTACGTAGGAGATGCCCAGTCCGCAGAGGATGGCCACGGCCAGAAGCGTCATCCTTTTAGGCGACTTTTGTTTCTGCTCCTGTTCAGGTTCGCGCTCTGCCTTGATCTCGGGAAGTACTGTTTCATCAGTAGGTGTGGTCATGGTCCGGCTCCGTCAGGATCAGTGGATGTTCAGGGCCGCGCAGCCGCCAATGGATTTGGGCCGCACACTGTTTTTCACGATGGCGCGGGTCGGCGCCGAGAGGTCTGATCGACTACAAAAGCCCCGCCATGCCGCCAGATAGCTGTTGTAGTCATAGGCGGGCGCGCGGCACCGTCCGGTGAGGTAGTCCGGAATGCCCAGCTGCTGGCCTTCATCGGTCACAAATTGCCAGTCGGCTTCGTTCATGCCCTTGCCGTTGTCGCAGTAACGTACCCAGCGAGAGGTCTCGTAGATGGAGTAGCCACGCGCCCGGTCTGGGCGTGCCGCAAAGGTCTGGGTGTGTACTACCGGCACCATGGGTACGGAGGGCGTCCGGGCACGGGCAGGGTCGTAGACGATGCCGCGCCGTGGATCGAGCGCCGCGCCATTGCGGGTCTCGGTGTTGAAGTCACCGCCCAGCGAATGGACGTAGGCGGGCTGGCGCATGGCGGCACCGGCGCGGCCGGTGTTGATCCATGCCAGTGACAGCGAGCGGTCCACCCGTGAGGCGCGTAAGGTCAGCTCCTTGTAGTAGGCCGCATACATCTCCAGACGGTTAAGCGCGGCCCGGTTTTCCTCGGTCGGGTATTGCTCAGCGATGCGCTTGAACTCGGGCAGGTTCATCTCTACCCATTCGCGCGAGGGCTCGCCCGGTATCTCAGGAAGTGGGTGCAGCCTGGCTTGCAGGCCCATGCAGCCGGACAGGGCAGCGGTGGCCAGGGCAAGGGAAAGAATGATCTTAAACATGGCTGCCCCTGCGCCGCGCGAGCGGCCGAAAGAACAGGGTGCCGTCCAGATATTGGCCGTATTGGTTTTCCAGCACCGCGCTGGGATCGCCCGGCTGGAGGTTGGGGGTATCGGTTTCATGCTTTGAGGCAAAGGGCAGCAGGGCGTCCTGAAGGCCCGGCTCAGCCGTTGTGCCGTCACAAAACACTGCCCGCAGGGTCTGGGTAGTTCCGCCGATGTGACTGGCAATGGACCAGAGTGCATCGATCTCGGCCTGCGTCTTCAAAACAAGGTGAACACAGCCGTCAGTAGCGAGGTAAGCCTTCATGTGAACTGCTCCGTGGTGAGGTGGGAACAGTCTACGAACAAAAATATGTGGCTATTCCTCGTGGTTGGTACCCGCG
>NZ_DEYV01000022.1:0-18555 GCF_002364655.1 Pseudomonas sp. UBA3149 | reverse complement strand
GCGCGGGTATCAACCACGAGGTTTGGTAGCAAAAAAATCTGCGACGATAGCTTTCAGGATCGATTGACTGGAGTCGCAGCGCGTCATGTTCAGTTTTTTGCGTGGTCTTTTAGGAAGGCAGAAGAGAAATCCAGCCGATGGCTCCAGTGCCCCGCTGTATTTTGTCGAGAACATCTATCTGCCCGATTTTGAGGCCGATCCCGGTACGCGCTATCCACCCTTCCCCGAAGGCTGCGAGATCATCGAGCCGCGCAGGCTGCTGGCGGGGCATCGCACCCAGATAGCGCGCCTCAAGCAGTCGCTGGGGCTCTCCGAGCAGGAGTTCAGGACGGTTATCGATCCGGTCCTGGTGCGCTATGCCGAGTTTGTGCATCTGCTGCCGGCCTCGCAGGATCACCACCACAAGGGGCGCGGCGGCCTGTTGCGCCACGGCCTTGAAGTGGCCTTTCATGCAGCGCGCATGAGCGGGGCGGTCATCTATGACGCGGACGCCACGCCTCGTGAGCGGCGTAACCGGGAAAAGGTCTGGCGTGTGGCAACTGCCCTTGCGGGTCTGCTGCATGACGTCGGCAAGCCGGTCTGTGACATGAAGATCACCAGCGACACGGGCCTGCTCTGGAACTTTGCCCTTCAGGAGTACGGTTACCGGTTGGTGCCCTGGGCGCGGGACAACAAGGTCCAGCGCTACTTTGTGTCGTGGCGCGAGGATCGGCTGCATAACCGGCATGCCTTTCATGGACCGGGAATTGCGCGTCTTCTGATTCCCAAGCAGACGCGGACCTTTCTGACGCCGGATAACACCATGGAGATGCTGGACCAGATCGACGAAGCCATTGGTGGCTACGCCGTGCAGTCCAAGATTGCCCACGTGGTCCTCAAGGCAGATCAGGCCAGTGTCACATTGGACTTGAAGCTCAACGGCGGTGGGGATGGCTCTCAGGCCTTTATGCCCTCGGTTGAGCGCTACCTGGTGGAGGGGACTCGCCGGATGATCAAGTCCGGGCGCTGGAAGATCAATGAACCCGGCGCAATGGTGTATGTGTTCAGGGAAGGCCTGTTCATCAACTGGAAGGCGGCGTCACGTGATGTGGTGGACCGCCTGAACGAGGACGGTATTCAGGCCATTCCCAAGGACATCGCTATTCAGGCAGACATGCTGATTCAATGTGGGGTCGCAACTGCACGTGAGATCGAGCCAACCCGCCCTGGCGAACCCGTCATCACCTACCGCTACTGGGCCATCAAGCCCCTGTTCGGCAATGGGGAGGGGCCGGTACTGGCGCTGCTCAAGATTCAGGAGACCGGCCTCTTTTTCCCCATGGGCCTACCGGCTCCGATAGAGGGTGTCCTGACCGATGCGCCTGAAAAGGAGCAGGTCATTACTCAAGCGGCTGTAGCAACAGAAAGGGATGACGCCGCTGAATCCGTATCACTTGAGACGGCAGGAGTGTCTGACAAGGGCGCGGCCCGACGCAAGAAAAAGGCAAAGACAGGCGAGGAAGCGGCTGCCACTGGCCCGTTAGAGACAGAGACATCATCTACGCAGGAAGACGTATCAGCGGTATCTTCCAATGCGACCAGTGAGTTTGATGCGCTGCTTGAACATGTCACAGGAGGACCGCAGCCAAAAGTGGGGAACGCTGGAGCAGGGACAGGTGACGATAATGCCTTTATGCCTGAGGCTACTGAATCTGAGTCCGTAGCGGAAAGCGCTATTGGCATGGACCTGGGCGCAGATTTTTTTGGAACACTGGCCGGGCCTCCACTGGACGCCTACGAGCAGGAAGTGGAAGCCATTGAGGCGCAGGAGCGGGACGTCGAGCAAATGCATGGTTTCCAGCTGCTCGAACCTGATACCGGCCGCAAGCCCAAGCGCAGCAGCAAGACATCCAGCAAGGCGAAAACCAAGGCTCAGCAGACAGAGGCCGCCGTACCTGACGACGCTCGTCCAGCCATGCCAGGCCTGCTGGACCTTGTAGATGATGAACTAAAGCCTGTCGTGCCCGTGGTGCATCAGGACGACGCCTGCTTTGAAGTCATGGACCTGCCTTTTGGTGCGCCGGTGGATCAGGCAAGGCTACCGGTTAATGTCGGTCCGACCGAGCAGGTTATGTCAGGGCAGGCTGATAGAAAAAGCACTGGCCAACACGCCCTCATAACGCCTCCCCAACGCAAGCCCCGGCACCGGCGATCAAAGGCCGAGGAGATCAGACACAGCGATTCGCGACTGCCCGGCTCGGTAGACGGTTTCAAGCCGCTCACTATGAAAGTACCGGATCTGCGACTGGACCGGTTTGTAGACATTAGCGCCGCCAGCACAGCAGTAGCTGAAAATTCAGAGCGACCGATCCCCATTGTCCTGGAGCAGCCGAGACCTGTGCCCATCAAGTACCTGCATACGGTCGAGGCGCTTAATACCCCGCTTGCGCCAGAGCCGGTCCAGATCGTGATCGACCCCATGCATGAACTGGCGGAGTCCGAGGTAGAGCAGGCATGCGATGAGCATGAGCATGTAGAGCTGGATGTCCAGTTTGTTGCCAGCGCGACACCAGAACAATGCCTTGGGGAACTCTTCGAGATGATCATGAGAGGTTATGGTCGCTGGCTACCCGACACCCTTCGCAAGACGAAAAAGGGGATTGCTGCCGGTATAGCGTGCCTGGATATGGTCAGCGCCGACTACCCCAACATCAGACGCAAGGATCTGGAAAAGGCGCTGCGCTACATCATCAGGAAAAAAACGGCCCGCTATGACCTGGAAGTCGACAGGTACTTCATTTACGTGAGACCCAAGGCGCCTGAGCGGGAGGGCAGCCATGAATGATCGTTATGAGATGCCCTTTCGGCCCAATTATGAATTCATGGCCTGCATGGGCTGGGTCGCCGCGTCTTCGGTCGCCTACCTGGTCAATCAGGTCACCGACATGCCACCCGAGCCGGTGTACTGGATGAGTGGCATCTGCTCGATCATGGCCATCAGCCGTCTGCCCGCGGCGATCCGCCTGCACTACGTCAAGCGCAACCTGCAGGGCAAGAAACTCGAATTCATCACCCTTGAGCAGCTGAACAAGGCCATCCGAAAAAATCCTGATCAGTTATGGCTGGGCAAGGGCTTTTACTGGGAGAACCGACACTGCCAGCTGGTATACGAGATCCTCAAGCGCAACCTGTCCGAGATCGTCAATCCCCGCGCCAGCAAGGGTATTGAGGGCAGGGATGAGATGCAGATGGGTGCGCCATGGATTCATGGGCTTGAGCCGCGTGAAATCCAGATCACGCAGCCGATTGCTCACACCGAAGGGCATGTGCTGATCGAGGGCACGACCGGCGCGGGCAAGACCCGCCTGTTTGACCTCCTTATCAGCCAGAAAGCGCTGCGCGGTGAGGCCGTGCTGATCATTGACCCGAAGGGTGACAAGGAGATGCGCGAGAATGCCCGTCGCGCAGCGGCGTTTGTGGGACGGCCTTTCTACAGCTTTCACCCGGCCTTTCCGGATGAATGCATGCGCATCAACCCACTGCAGAACTTTACCCGCGTGACCGAGATTGCCTCGCGCATCGCCGCCCTGATTCCTTCGGAAACCGGCTCGGACCCGTTCAAGAGCTTTGGCTGGCAGGCGCTTAACAACGTCTGTCAGGGGCTGTACATCATCGACAAGCGGCCCACACTCAAGCTGCTGCGTCGCTACCTTGAAGGCGGCGTGGACAGCCTTGTGATCAGTACCGTCTCGGCCTATGCCCGGCAGGCACTGGGTGAGGACTGGGAGTCCATGATGGTGGCCCTGTTTGATAAATGGCTGGAGCCCCTGCCAATCCGCAAAAAGGCACTGATGGCCAGTGCGTTTTATAAGCAGGTCATTCAACCGGTGCGGGCCAGTTCAGAACTGGAAGGGCTGCTCAACATGTTTGAGCATGACAGCGCGCACTTCTCCAAGATGGTCGCAACGCTCCTGCCCGTCCTGAACATGCTGACCTCGGGCGATCTTGGCCCACTTCTTTCGCCTGACCCTGAAGACCCTACCGATGACAGGCCTATAACCGATAGCGCCTTATTAATAAATGAGGGCGCAATTACCTATATTGGGCTGGATTCTCTTACTGATAACATGGTTGCGTCAGCCATTGGTTCTATTCTACTTTCGGACCTGACCGCTGTTGCCGGTGATCGCTATAACTTTGGGGTGGATAACCGTCCAGTAAATGTGTTTGTCGATGAGGCGGCCGAAGTTATCAATGAGCCCTTTATCATGCTGTTGAACAAGGGCCGGGGAGCCAAATTGACATTATATGTGGCTACCCAAACTTATGCGGATTTCTGTGCGCGACTTGGCAGTGAGCACAAGGCGCAACAAGTACTGGGCAATGTTAACAATACCATTGCCCTGCGCTTAAAAGATGCTGAAACACAGGAACAGTTTGTAAAGGATATCCCCGAAACCCGTATCAAATATGTAGTACGGTCTCAAAACATGAATTCCGGGGGAGAGGACCCGTTACTTCATGGCGGTGGACAGGGTGAGCGACTTATGGAGGAGTTGGTGCCTCTGCTTGATTACCAACTTTTAACCATGCTACCGAATCTGGAATATTTTGCGAAGTTATCTGGCGGAAAAGTAATCAAGGGAAGAATCCCGATTCTACATTAGTTGAGCCCTGGACAAAGACATGAATAATTTCAGTTACTACACTTTAAATCCTGAAGTAAACCTGATCGTTCAGCAGCATGGATTCAACCGCAGATTCAGGGCAATACGCTCGCTTGAAAAACACCACCATTACTGGAATATTCTGGAAATAGACTGGCCTTGTGCAAAAGACTATATGGAAGATATCTATCACACTATTGGGGAAGGTATCCTGCACCAGAACCGCCCGATAATCTGGTCTGTGGTTGACAAGGCCATGGCTGAATATGCCGCTGCTGTTCAGAACGTCAATGGCGATGGCAAGTTGAATGACTTCTACCGATTCGCAACTATTATCAATAACATTATATCCAGTACGGTCAAACTTCTTGATGTCACCATAAGTGATACATCAGGAAACGCATGGAATCTTTTCTCTGAAAAAACCGCCTGTGAAGTTCTTGAGCCCGACCAGAGGCTCTCTGCCACGCCCTTGTCTGCCAGCCAGATAACTGAGGCCAGGCGCCGGCTGTTAAACCTTCTGCATGAGCGCTATCGCGGAATCCTGACGGATACGCGATATGAAGAACCCATCGTGGCTAATGCTCTTCCTATTCTCTATTAAACAAGCCAAATCGTTATCAAGGGAAGTATCCCGATCTCATATGAGTGGCAGCCCCGGACGGACCTATGAATAATTCCAACTACTACACCTTAAACCCGGAAGTAAATCTTATAATCAAGCCACTGGGATTCAATCGAAGATTCAGGGCCATTACTTCACTGAATAAGCATATTCATTACTGGGAAATACTTGATATTGACTGGGCACGCATCAACGCCTACATGGAAAATGTCTATAACCATATTGGCGAGGGAATCCTGCACCAGAACCGTCCGGTTATCTGGTCGGTTGTAGACAAAACCATGACCGAATATACCGCCGCCGTACTCAATGTAAACGGCGATGGCAAACTTAATAATTATTATCGGCTCGCAGTCATCGTCAATACGATCATATCCACTACCGTAAAACTCCTGGGCGTGACCCTTTCGGACAGGTCCGGTCATTCGTGGAACCTGCTTTCTGACAGGACTGCCTGTGAAGTGCTTAATGCCGATGACCCGCTGACTGCCACGCCGCTTACGCAAGCTGAAATCACCGAGGCACGGCGTCTGCTGATCAGCCTCCTGCATGATCGCTATCTCGACATACTGACGGGTACCAAATATGAAGACGCCATTGTGGCTGACACTCTTCCTCGTCGCTATTGAGCTGTTGCTGGTTACGGTCTTTATTCCGGGCGACTGGACCGAACGGGTGATTCGGGAGGAGTCGGCCATGGTGCGTAGCCACCTGGGCGAGGAATCGCAGGCCTACGTCAACACCAAGGCCATGAACTGGTACAAGGGCGCCGTGTTTGAAACCGGCGTCTATCCGGCGCTGCATCGCCTGATGATACCCAGTGCCGAGGAAGCCGCTCGCAGTCAGGGCATGGAACGCATGGGCGATTTTCTCTTCTCGTGGATGGAAGATCGGCTCGATGCGCTGATGCACATGGTCTACCAGATCTGCGCGCGGCTGGCGCTGTTGTCGATATGGCTACCTTATATGGCGCTGCTGCTGATCCCGGCCATCTGGGATGGACTCATGCGGCGCAGGGTCAAGCAGACCAACTACGATTACGCCTCTCCGGTGTGGAACCGCTACGGCATGCTCAGTGCCTCGGTTGCCGCGCAGGCGGTGCTGATTGCCTTTATCAGCCCCATTGCCATCAACCCGGCGATCCTGCCAATCGTGATGATGTTTGTCTGTGTGATGATGGGTGTGTTTGTCGGCAACCTGCAAAAGCAGATTTGAAGATGTACGAGCATCATCCTCCAATACGTGAAAGAGTATTTTTTCAGAGCCGCGCCTAAAAATTTTAGAATTATTTATACCCAAACCTCGTGGTTGATACCCGCGCGGGTATCAACCACGACCATAGCCCGTCTACCTCTTACTTCACAATAAGCCCTGACCTGGTAACAGACTGAGGGCTCTACTGTGAAAGCCATAAACATCCCTACGCGCTGTGACGATCCGCTGCATGTTCTGATCTGGAGTCTTGATGAGCTGGTGCCTCTGGGCGTTGGCCTGCTCTTTGGCATGGCCATCGGCAAGGCGCTCCTGTGCGGCCTGATCGGCTACGCCGTGACGTTTCTCTACCAGAAGTACAAGGACGGTCATGCCGATGGCTACCTCATCCATATTGCCTACTGGATAGGCGCAATCCCGTCGACGTCAAAGACCCTGCTCAACCCGTTTGCCCGGAGGGTCCTGCCGTGAAAATGGGAAACATGCTGAACAAGTGGAACTGGGCGCTGCTGGAAAACAAGTACTCCCGCTACGCCGTTGTGGGTCTGGTTGTGTGCCTGGCGCTCACGCTGGGCATGCTCCTGTTCAAGAAGCCGGTCGTGATCCTTCAGCCCTACACCCTCAAGCAGGAGGCCTTTGTTACCGCTGACGAGGCCGGACAGTCCTATCACGAGGCGTGGGGCATGTTTCTCTCGCTGCTGATGGGCAACATCACACCGGGTAATGTGCAGTTTGTGCGTGAGCGTCTGGAGCCGCTCCTGTCGCCCCGGATCTTTCAGGAGGCCATGGAAGCGATCCAGTCTCAGGCCGAGATCATCAGAAAGGACCGCATCAGCATGACCTTCGAGCCACGCAACGTGGTGTTCGAGCGCGCCTCCGGCAAGGTCTTTGTGTTTGGCAACAGCTCGGTCATCAGCCCCAACGGCGAGACCCGTCGTGACCGACGTACCTATGAGTTCAGGATCAAGATCGACAGCTATATGCCTGTCGTCACGTTCATGACGACCTACGCCGACCGTCCCCACACGCTTGATGTGCTGGAAAAGCAGAGCAAGGCCGCCGAGCGTGCGGCTGAGCGCGCCAGCAAAGCCGCTAAATAGAGGAGCCACCTGTGAAACCTATCCCTTTCATGACAGCGCTGGCCCTTGCCCTGGGCAGCATGCAGCAGACGCAGGCAGCCGGTATCGATATTCCGGTTATCCCCGCCAACCATGCCGAGGGGGGCGGCCCGGCCATTTCCGTTCAGGCGCCGGTGCATCCGTCCTCGGTCCGCAGCACAACCCCCGAGATTCCCTCAGTCAGTCGCAGCGTGATGACCGAAGGCGTACCGCGGCCCATCACGCTGTCGCAGGCGCGTAGCGGCCAGACCCCTACCAATCCCGCCAGCATGGAGCTGAACCATGCCTCGCATATCCGGCTCAAGTCCGGTGAAAACGTGCTGGTGCCCATCGCCCGCTATCAGCTCAACCGGATAGTGACGCCTTTTAGCAAACCCGAGGTCAAGACCACCTCCGGTGCCACGACCGAGATTCTTAACAATATCGTCTACGTGGCCTCCTCGGATGAAGCACCGGTGACCCTGTTTATCAACGACAAGGGCAATCCCGGTGTTGCCCTGTCCATTACGTTGATTCCGCAAACCATCCCGGCGCGTGAGGTCTCCTTTGAGCTGGATGAGCAGGGGCTTTCCGGCATGCGCCTGCCGCAGGCCAGCGAAGAGGCCGAGAAGTGGGAGACCAGCCAGCCCTATGTCGCCACGATCAAGGACGTCATGCGCGACCTGGCCCTGGGGCAGACGCCTAGTGGTTATTCCATGAAGCCGGTGGGGAGCAACACCTATGACCTGCCGCGCTGCGTACAGAATGGACTGGCCTTCGACTTCTCCCGTGGCCAGCAGATGCTCGGGCATAACCTCAAGGTCTTTATCGGGGTAGCCAAGAACACCTCGTCACAGCCGGTCGAGTTCAAGGAAGCGGCCTGTGGCAACTGGGATGTGGCGGCCGTAGCGGCCTATCCACGCAACATCCTTACCCCGCAGGAACGCACCGAAGTGTTCGTGATCATGCGCAACACACCCGAGCGTGCCCGCACCACGCCACGCCCGTCACTGCTCTCGGGAGGTCAGTAGCATGAGCATGATAGATACAGCCCGGACGCGCTGGGAGAACTTCAATCCCCGACACAGACGCTGGATCATGGTGGGCGGGGGCATTCTGGCCATGTGCGGCGTCATTTCCATCTTTGCCGGGGAAGGCGAGCGCACCCCCAAGAACACCGTGCCGGACAAGCCTGTCACCACGGGGCTTACCGACCAGAACCTCAAGGACATCACCCTCGACTCGCTGGTGGCGCAGCTGCAGAAGTTTGACAAGGACAAGGATGACCTGTCGCGCAAGCTCGATGTGCTCTCGCGCGAGATGGAAGCCAGCAACCGTCCGGGCCTGATCGATGAAAAGATCAAGGCAGCGGTAGGGGGTCTTCAGTCACAGGTGGACGAGATCCGCAGCAGTGGCGTTGGTGGAGCAGCCCCAAACTACTTTGCGCAGGCTCCGGGCGATACAGCCGCGCAGGAGGGGCGCAAGACGACCTCACGCGAGCGTTATGTGCCTGAACGCAGCAAGGCTGACCCTAATCCTGTCCGTGAAGCCTTTAGCCACAGTCCGGCGGTAGCCACTGGACCGGATGGGCAGGTGCCGGAGATTCGCACGGCAGGGCGAGGCGAGCGCCAGAAGGCACCTGCACCCATGCAGATCCGGACCTATCAGGAAAAGGAGGACGAAACGGCAAAGCCCAAGGCAGCTGATGAGGAATCGGTATATCTGCCGCCTGCGTCGATCGTGACGGTCGCGCTGATCAACGGCATGGACGCCCCGACGTCACAGGGCGCACGGCGCGATCCCTTCCCGGCCATGGTGCGGGTGCAGTACGACGCCATCCTGCCCAACCGGTTCAAGGCCGACATCCGGGACTGTCACGCCATTATCAGCGGCTTTGGCGACCTGTCTTCCGAGCGCGCCTACCTTCGCGGCGAGCGGATCTCCTGCGTACGCAACGATGGCCAGGTGGTAGAGGCTGCGCTGGATGCCTATGCAGTCGGCGAGGATGGCAAAGCGGGTATCCGTGGCCGTCTGGTCTCCAAGCAGGGCGCCATTGTGGCGCGCTCGCTGCTCGCCGGTGTGGCCTCTGGTGCGGCCGAAGCCTTTAACGTCAGTCCCATTCCGGTGCTTCAGACCGGTAATGTCGGCAAGACCAAGCAGTACCAGCAGAACTACTCTCCTGACATGGCGCAGGGCGCGGCTGCCAGTGGCGCGTCGAGTGCGCTTGAGCGCATTGCCCAGTTCTACATCGACATGGCGGAAAACATCTTTCCGGTCATCGAGGTGGATGCCGGTCGCCAGATCGAGCTGGTGCTGAGCAAAGGAGCGGAACTCAAGTTCTCGCAAGTCAAGAAGCGTAACCCACGTGAGCGTCGCTAGTACCGTTTATCGGGAACCGGCCTGAAAAGAGCCTTGCGCAAAATAAATCTTCATTTAGGTGCCCGCGCGGGTACCAACCACGAGGATAGGTACCGAGATGATCAAGTTAGCATTCGTTCCAGTTGCGGTGATGACGGCGGTCCTGAGCGGTTGCTCATGGATGCAGGTAGGCGAGAACGACTACAGCTGTCCGGGTATGCCGGGCGATGCATTGTGCAAGTCGAGTCGCGATATCTACAGCGCCACCGATGATGGAAATGTGCCCTTGCCCATGGACCCGTCAGGGGAGGGCAGGGAAGGCAAACATGAGGGGCACGCAGAAAGCCGGGAGCAAAAACTCTCCGGCCGCAGCGAGAACCCGCAGGACGTGGTGAGCACCTTTGTCTCGCCACGGCTTCCGGATCAGCCGGTCCCGGTACGAACCCCCGCACAGGTCATGCGGGTCTGGCTCGCACCCTGGGAAGACGACACCGGTGATCTGGTGGTGAGTGGATATATCTACACGGAGATTCAGCCGCGTAGATGGGTTATTGGCGAAGAGGCGCAGATAGCCGCCCCGAGGCTCAAGGCACTCATGCCAGTAAGCAGTGGGAGCAACACCAGCAGTACCAACAGTACCAGCAGTCACGGTACCGAACAAAAACCGGGGATCTCGAACGAAACTAAACGTACGGAGCGATTGCAATGACCAAGAACTTCCAGCTGGTTGATGTAGTAGGCGCATTGAAAGCCAAGGCCAATCAGGTACGCCGCACCGTTACCCCTCGTGGTCTGGCCACACTGGGCGTAATGGGTGCGATGGGCGCAATGATGGTTGTACCGGAAGCGGCCATGGCCGGTACAGGCGGTGCCGAGTTTGAGGATGTGTGGCAAACGCTGGTGGACTGGACGCAGGGAACGCTGGGCCGGATCATTGCCATCGGTATCATTCTGGTCGGTGCGTGCGTTGGCGTTGTTCGCCAGTCGCTGATGACCTTTGCCGTGGGCCTTGCCATGGGCATGGGCCTGTACAACGCGCCTACGGTCGTGGAATCGATCATGGGCTCCACCCTCTCGCACATCGCGGCCATGCCGGCCACCATGCAGTTCATCTCCAACGGACTGAGCCTGTTCTAACCCTCCCTTTAACGCCCTCTCCTTTAAGCGGTAGCCCTGGAGCTACCGCTTTTTGTTTGTGGCTCTTTTTGACCACTTACACTTGCATCCCTGAAAACCCGTGAGACGTTGGTAGTACACCCCTTGTCAACCGAGGACACGTCCATGCAAACCACTACTGCGTTACACCTTTCTGATCAGATCTGGCTGGCCCAGTACCACTTGAACCTTCAGACCTGGAGCGCCTTCTTTCTGGGGCGTCTTCGTGGGCTGGATTCGATACGGCTGCGGGTACTGGCGGGGCAGGTGCCAGTCTTTGTGGCGGGCCGCTATATTGATGCGTTCGACCTGTATCACACCATCGAAAAGCGAGCCGGTACCTCTCATATTGCGGAGCAGTGGGAGTACGAGGTGGCCTGTGAGGTGCATCGGGTTGCTGAAGGAATGTCGGCCTCGGATGCCGAAGTACTCCTGTATGCAGCAGGGCTCAATGGCGTCTCGCTCGATGAGCTTGAGTACGCATCCCTGAAAGCAATTGCAGAGGCGCGGGAAGCTTTGGAGGGCGTCCTGGAAGACATTCCTTTTATTTAACTCTAGGAGATCCGATTGGGAGGTTTCAGGTGATAACTCAAGCCAACGGGAAAGGGTATTTCGAGCTCTTGCTGGCAGCCGCAATAGCCTGTGCACAGCACAGGCTCCTACTTTCGATTCATGCTTGCCCAGCGGCTGGGAGCGATGCTGATAAAGCATGCAGTGCAGCGGTGCATGGCGCTGTCAGCGCGCTTGAGAGGCTGGCAAGGCATTGCCGAAAGACGGGGCGAGATGCTCGGCATTCGCCTCTCTTTGATGCCTTTGGTGATCTGGCCTATTTCTACGAGACAACCTTTGAGCATGGCCGGGTTGTGCACTGTAGATACTTGAGTTTCGAGACTGTCCGTACAGCCCTCGATCGTGGCAACACGCTCCTTTGTACAGAAGGAGAGATCAGGGTTTCCAGACCTCGGGAAATCACAGACGAATATGGCATGCCACGCTGGGGCTATTTAACGGAAGTGCGTAGCAAAGAGGGCAAGGTATGGAAATTTGAGGAGGCTGATCCGGCACGCCTCGCTCAGGCGATTTATGCACTATTGGCATCCTGCCCGCCCTAAAGCCTACCGCTTCGCTGTCGATATATCAGGACGTCAGAGCTGTGTTTCTAAATGCTCTCGGTAGGCTTCGTATCAGGCGTCTCAAGCACGTCAGGAACTCGGTGAAGGTAACAGGTATGTTGTTTGGGCTTGGCTCTCTTTTTACCCTTTGCGGGGCCGTTTGTATCGCTTTAGGTCTTTCCGATCCGCTGGTGCTGTTGATTGGATTAGGTTCTCTATTTAGCGCGACGCCCATTATTTATGCAGCATTCCTGAACTATCGCTATCCGCAAGCACCGTTGATGCAAGCAAGAGCCATTTCTAGCGCACACAAAAAACCCGCCGAAGCGGGCTTTTGCTGACCGTACTCAAAGCCTCCTTTAAGCTGCCTTCCTAGCAACGGCCAGTCATCCTTGACCTTCTTGAGCGCATCCTGCGCTCCATCCAATGTGCATAGATTAGTGATCTACCGCTGCCGGAGAAAGAGCTGCTTTTCCTGCTGTCATGTAAGCCTTTTGCTATAGCGCCAGCTCAAATGTGAGGTGTGGCACAGACAGGCTTTTACCTGCTCAAACGAGTTGCTGGGGTGAGCTGAGTGCTTTAAAAGACGCGTCCTCTTCGCCGGGTATAAATCCTGCTGCACTGCTAATAACGGGCCGGCATGGCGAATTAAAAGATATTCAGGGACGAGTATATATGCGGTTGCCTACATTTGGAGCGCTGGCTCTGCTGGCTGTCATGACCCTATCCGGATGTGATTACTTCGAGGATTACGGTCTGGACATGGATAGCATGTTCACAATACAGACAGATGAATTCTGGGAGGACATAACACCTGGCCGCCTCGAAAGGTTTTTAGCCAAGAACCCCAAAGCAATGTACCTGAAAGATGATGGTGATATATCTCCAGTTGCCAAGGCCATGAACACGAATCAGCCCCTCGTGTATCTGGAGATATTTTCAAGACATGGTGTAAATCTCAACATCGAAGCCGATAGCTGGGGCCTGACGCCTCTGCATTGGGCGGTAAGGGAACACAAGCCTATCGAAGTAATCGACTGGCTTCTTGAGCATGGCGCTAATCCCAATATTCGCGATGGTGATTTCGGAGCATTTTCCGAAGCTATTGCTGGGCATCCAAATCTGCAAGCCCTTGCTCACATGCTCAACTATTCCAGTCCACAGATCATCTGCTGTCAAAGAGGTACATTAGTTCACTCAACAGACGATGGAGAGATGGCACTTCTTCTGCTCTCCCATGTGAAAGCTGAAAACCTGTCTGAATGGGATGTGATGTATCTTTGGGCACGAATCATGGATTACGGGCACTCCCCGGATACCGAGCAGCTGGCCATAGAAATGACCAAAGTGCTAATGCGCAACGGGCTTACTCTGCGCGATCTGGTGCCATCTGACTATAACTTAATCGAAGATATAACCCATTCAATGCAGTCAGACGCCTATCTGAACTTCCTATTGGATCAGGGGCTGGTCATTATCCATAGTAATCATGAGCTTTCATCTAACATGAGCCTTGACTGGTTTAGCCAGGAAACCTTTGAGCGCGTTTGTGCAATGGAAAAAGAGGCAGGGCTCGTTGGACGTTACGTAACGCAGTGCCCATACGGCGAAGGAATCAATCTTCCATGGAACCCCGCCCGTGACAAGAGCTGCTATTTCATTAACCGTTGAGCCTTGGCATGAATTAGCACGTACACTGACATTTTCAGGAATGCGCCAATGCTTATTGTCCGTCTGCAAAGTGGTGTGACTTACACGCTTGAAAAATCGGTTGGCAATGCTGGCAAGCATGGCATCTGGGAGTTTCACCAAAGTGCCAACTCCTATATGCGTCCGCCGGATTACACGCCGTTTCGACATGCCGCAATCCTTCCGAGCGAGCCGACTGATGGCCAGACGGTCAGCCTGTCGATCTGCAAACCCGGTATGCCCGAGGAGCAGTGGATCGAGGTAGGCGAGGGGACTGCAACCTACGATTCGGATCGCTGATCCAGCTGCCAGAAAAGGCAGAATTTACCCTCACAGCAGCTCTCGCCTGAAAATATTTTATTTTTTTATAGCCAAACCCCGTGGTTGGTACCCGCGCGGGTATCAACCACGACCATAGCCCGGCCCCTCTTGGGTTTACGCTTGCAGACCTCTCAAACAGCATCCCGAGGTCTGCATGTCTCGTCCAACTCTCAACCTTGCGCTCGTGTTGGTAGTGGGCCTCGGGCTGGCCCAATCGGCCCTGGCTGCCAAGCCTATTACCCCCCAGACCATCGAACAGGCAGCAAAGACCATTACCGGGCAGGCCAGCCTTCCGGTGGATGGCATGAAGGTGCTCCAGTCCGAAGGCAAGCTCTACTTCATCAGCGGCAATGGGCGGTACGTTTTCAGGGGTGAGGTGTTTGACACCTGGCTACAAAGCCATATCGACACCATTGCTCAGGCGCAGGAATCCTCCTCGCGCATCCTGCTCTCGAAGATGGGCGTCAAGGTTGATGACCTGTTTTCCATACGCATGGGCCAGGGCGCAAAGGAAGTGGTGTTCTTTACCGACCCTCAGTGTTCCTACTGCCATGCGCTGGCCAATGAAGCCAACCAGTACACCAGCGAATACACCTTTGTGTTTGTGCCGGTCCCCGCACTGGGCGATGAGTCCAATCGCCTGATCAAGCGTCTGGCCTGCGCAAGGGATGAGCGCCAGCAGCTCGATGCCCTCCTGAACGGCACGATCGAGCAACTCGAAACGCTCAACAAGTGCCCCGAAGAGAAATACGCCAAGTCCCTAGTGTCCGCCAACCTGCTCGGTGTGGACGGTATTCCGTACCTCATCAGCGATGACGGCCGGGTTTCGCGTGGGCGCCCGAAAAACTTCGAAGCATGGCTTAGTGGCAAGGGGGATCAGTAATGGAGTTTATCAGCGTAAGAGAAGAGTACGCCGAGGGCATTATCCCGCGCGAGGTCAGGGCCTCCCAGCTCTCACCGGTGATCGCCTATGACGAGGAAAAGGAATACTTCTTCAACAACGACGGCACCATTGGGGTTGGCTTTATGTGCCGTCCGCTGCCGGGGGCGGACCAGGGTCTGCAGGACCGCATCAACAACATGCTCAATCAGGCCTTTCCCAACGACACGATTATCTCATTTCTGCTGTTCCTGTCGCCGGAGATCGAGGCGTCCCTGGGGTCGATGGAGCAGCTGCGGGAAAACTTCCATCACCCGCTCCTGAGCGAGATCGTCAAGAACCGCGTCAGCTTTCTTAATCACCATACCCGTGAGCCCATGATTTCCCGTGGCCGCAAGGGCTACTTCAACAACGGCGTCATTCATGACCAGAAGCTGGTGATTACCCTCAAGATCCCGATCAAGGATCGCCTGCCGGGCAAGAAAGAGCTGGAGGAGCTGTTTACGGCAGCGGAAAAGCTGGAGTCCTCGCTCAACAATATCGGCTTTGCGCCGCGCAAGCTTGACGCCGACCTGCTCAAGCGCACCATGACCACCCTGCTCAACTGGGGCGAGCGCTCCAGCTGGCGCCTGGGTGAGGAGACATGGGATGAGACCTCGCCCATCAATGAGCAGATCTTTGACTATGACACCGACGTTGAGGTGAAAAAGACCCATCTGCGCATGGGCGATACCTACGCCAAGATCCTATCGGCCAAGCGCCTGCCCAAGACCATGTTTTTTGGTGACGCCATCGGCTATGTCGGAGACCTGAGCGGGCAGGGGCAGTCGATCAAGGAAAACTACGCCATCTGCTGCAACGTGTACTACCCCAATGTGCAAAAGCAGAAGAAAAGGCTGGACCGCAAGCGCACCCTGACGGTGAACCAGGCCTTTGGCCCGCTGCTCAAGATCGTGCCGGTACTGGGCGAGAAAAAGGAGAGCTTTGACGTACTCGAAAGCTCCATTCAGGCCGGTAATCGCCCGTTGCGCATGAACTACTCGGTCATCATCTTTGCGCCCACGCTAAAGCGCGTGGAGTCGGCGGCCACCGCCCTTCAGGATATCTGGGCGGAAAGCAAGTTCACGATGATGCAGGACAAGTTTATCCAGATGCCCATGCTCATCAACTCGCTGCCCTTTGGCGCAGATCATAAGGCCGTTATTGAGCTGAACCGCTACAAGACGCTGACCTCCGAGCATGCCACGGTCCTCCTGCCGCTCTTTGGGGAATGGAAGGGCACCGGCACCCCTCATGTCGGGCTGGTCTCGCGCAACGGCCAGTTCATGTCACTGTCCCTGCACGATTCGGAAACCAACAAGAACGGAGTCATTGCGGCGGAATCCGGTTCAGGCAAGTCGTTTTTTGCCAACGAACTCCTGACCGCCTACATGAGCGAGGGTGCGCAAGCTTGGGTGATCGATGCGGGCAAGTCCTACGAGAAACTTTGCGACACGCTAGAGGGTTCCTACGTCCAGTTTGGAGAGTCTTCCAACATATGCCTAAACCCCTTCGATATCGTGGTGGACTACGAGGAAGACGAGGATGCCCTGGTCGCGCAGGTCATGGCCATGGCTTCGCCCAAGGGCAACCTTGAGGAGTTTCAGATTGCTGAGACGCGCCGGCTCATGGGCGACATCTGGAGACAGAAGGGCACTGCGATGCTGGTGGACGACATTGCCGAGGCCTGCCTTGCCCATCATGACCAGCGCGTAAAGGATGTGGGCAGCCAGCTGTATGTGTTTACCAAGGACGGCAGCTACGGCAAGTACTTCCATGGCCGGAACAACATGCAGTTCACCAACCAGTTCACGGTGCTTGAGCTGGATGAGCTGCAGGGCCGCAAGCACCTGCGCCAGATTGTGCTGCTCCAGCTGATCTACCAGATCCAGCAGGCGGTGTATCACGGTGATCGCAATCAAAAGAAGATCGTCTTTATCGATGAAGCCTGGGACCTGCTCAAGGAGGGCGATATCTCAGAGTTTATGGAGCACGCCTACCGCAAGTTCCGTAAGTATCAGGGCTCGGTGCTGATCGCCACGCAGTCCATCAATGACCTGTATGAGAACCCGGTAGGCCGGGCCATTGCCGAGAACAGCGCCTTCATGTTCCTGCTGGGACAGACCAGCGAAACGATTGAGTCAGTCAAGCGCTCTGGCAGGCTAACCCTAACCGAGGGAGGCTTCAGTCTGCTCAAGACCGTACACACGGTATCGGGCGTGTACTCGGAGATCTTTATCCGCGGCAAGTCAGGTGTAGGCGTGGGTCGGTTGATCGTGGGGCCGTTCCAGAAACTGCTGTACTCCACCGATCCCAATGACGTTGGCCAGATCGACCGCTACCGGGCAATGGGGCTGAGCGTCACCGACGCCATCTATGCCGTCATGCGCGATCGGGGCGATCTTGCCAGCAAGGTGGATGAGGAAGCCATCGAGCTTGCGGATTCCCATACCCGCATGCTGCGCAGCAATCGCCCCAGAGACAGCGCACCTCAGACGGGACCCCGACTGGTGCCACTCACGCTCCCCGAGGAGCCAGAGGCTACCGACGAAGCCTCTGCGGCAAAGCCTGTATCCACGCCAGCCACTGCCACCGCTGAAGAGGAGGTCACTCCATGAGCCAGTCAATAGCACACCCGATTGCGGATAGTCCTGTGCAGCCTTCTCACAGAGAGCAACCAGTAGCAGATAAATCACCTTCTACAGCGCCGGAAAGTACAGGTTCGTCGGCCAAACCTTCAAGCCATGTTCCCCTTGAGCAAAGCTCGATGACGACCTTGCAAATGCTCATGCTGGTGGCACTAGTTAGCCTGTTCATTATCTGCGGCATTCTTTTCAAGCGGATCGTGGCGCTTGAGACCAGCCAGCCTTCGCTCGTGGCGGTGGACTTTGTGGCGCTGGCGCAGCGCTACAGCCGGGAAGGGGCGTCTGCCGAACAGGTTGCTCAGATCATGGCCAACACCAATCGGCGCGTGCTCGAACTCAAGGCGCAGGGCGTCACGGTGCTGGATGCCCGAGCGGTCCTAACCGCTCCTGATGATCTGTATCTGCCTGTTGAGCAGCTAGCCGCTTCTGGTGCGCCAGCCGCCGGCTCGGCTTCCGGCGTACCAGCCCTTAATCCCCTGTCAGCCCCTGCGAGGACTCAGCCATGAGTTACCGAAACGACGCTGCCATGCGTGAGCAGCTAGCCCAGATCATTCTGGCCAACTGCAAGATTACCTTCAGGCTCAAGAGTGAGACACAGAACAGCCCTGTACAGGATGTACAGGATGTACAGGATCGTGCGGTCCTTGGGCAGTCCTCCACTGACTTATCGGGAGGGGACCTCCATGAGAAGGTTTGATCGTATCGTCAACAAGAAGGAGTCCTGGGGCCGCTTCACGGTCAAGATGGCCCTGACCACGGCGCTGATCGTGGGCAGC
>NZ_DEYV01000019.1:0-21202 GCF_002364655.1 Pseudomonas sp. UBA3149 | reverse complement strand
AGCGTATGAACGGTAATGCAGCAAGAGAGCCACGCAAGTTCTACGACAGCAAAAGGGTCAAGGATCAGGCGTCGGCGTATGGATGGGTAGGCATCATGCAGGCACTGGCGCCTGATCTGGAACGCGCCATCTCCAGACTCGGTCGTCATGTGCCTTGCCCGGTCCATGGTGGCACGGACGGGTTTCGCCTGTTCAAGGACTTCAATGTCCGCGGCGGTGCGATCTGCAACAGCTGCGGTGCCTTTGGTGATGGTCTTTCCCTGCTGTGTTTTGTGAAGGGAATAAACTTTCCAGAAGCGCTTGTAGAGGTTGCCGAGTTCCTGAGGGTTGATCCTGAACCCCCACGGTATCAACGTCGTGAGACGTCCGAGAGGCGTCCTCGTCCTGCCCAGTCCCGTCCGCGGGAAAAGGCAGCTGAGGACCACAGCGCTCCACGTGCCATGCAGGAAACTGCTGTGGTTCGTGAAGCGGCTGTTAAAGAGGCGAGCAATGATGAGTGGGCGCGACTGGTTAAACCCGGTCGTCGTGGTCCCATTGATCTGAAGGCGCGCGCCGAGGCACTCAAGGCAAAACAGGAAGGCACAGAGGATTCCTCGCCAGAGGATGAGTCACCTACCTATGAAGCTGAGCGCTTTGGGTACGAGGTGATTGAGCATGATCCTCAGCCTGAACCTGAACCTGTGAAAGCTCCACCGGTGACACCGGCCATCATTATCGAGCCGGAAAAACCCAGGCTTGCACTGGTGAAGAGTAAGCCCTTGTCCGCATCGACGTCAGATCGCAAGAGCCTGAACGTCGAGCGTCACTGGCGTGAGTCGCTGCCATTGAACGCATCACAGGCTGAACCTGCACGGTTGTATTTGCAGGGACGCAAGGTGTTGCCGCGAGGTGGCGCTGACTGGCTGGACAATGACTGCGTACGCTTTCATCCGGCGTTCCCGTACTGGGATACCGTGACGGAAGTGGATATGGAGACCGGGGAAGAGCGGGAAACCATCGCTGAGATAGGGAAGTTTCCGGCCATTGTCTGCGCCATTGTAGATAACAGGGGTGAGATCCTGACCCTTCACCGAACCTACCTGAGCAGTACGGGTAGCAAGGCCGATGTGGAGAGTCCGCGCAAGATGATGCCGGTCCCCGAGGGGAAATCGATCAGAGGCGCGGCGATCCAGATGGGTACTCCGGTTGATGGAGTGCTTGGTGTTGCCGAAGGGCTGGAAACAGCGCTTTCGGCGTACCGCGCAACAGGTATTGCTACCTGGAGCACGGTCAATGCAACACTGCTTGAAGGCTTTACCCCGCCAGCAGGGGTTCACACGGTACTGGTCTGGGCCGACAAGGACAGATCATGCACGGGTGAATCGGCGGCCATGAGGCTCAAGCTGCGTCTGCAGCAGCAGGGTATCAGGGTGATCGTGATACTTCCTACCGCACCAATCCCTTCCGGCAGTAAAGGAATTGATTGGAACGATGTGATGATTCGTCAGGGCATTTCGGGTTTCCCGAGCCTGGCGCTTCTTCGCAGCGTAGTGGGAGGTTAAGCCATGCACTCCAATCCACACCTGCCTGCTGATCTGCTCGACACTACTCCGGGTTCGGCCACACGAGGCGTTTTTGCGCCTCCGGCCGGCTGGGAGGGGAGTGAGCAGGACTATGCTGCCCTGATCCGGGATCGTTTCGATGCCCGGGAAACACAGGCGCGCATTCTGTTCATCATAAAGTATGCGGCTCAGGGTCCTGTGACCTGTGCAGGGCCGTATGCCACGATGGCGGCTCGCATCGTTCACCGTCTGGTGAAGAAATGCGGGAAGGAATGCTACAACCTTGTTGTTAAGTGACAAAAAGAAACCAGCCCTCCGGGGCTGGTTTTCTTTTCTAACTGACAAGCAGAAGCAGACCTAGTCCTTGATCGACATCCAGCTCTCAACGGTGTCGGCGCCGTACTTGGCTTTCCATGCCTTGAGAACCTTGTGGTTGCCGCCCTTGGTTTCGATGATCTCGTTGGTCTCCGGATGCCGGTAGACCTTGATGTTACGGGCGCGGCGGGGATTGCTTTGTTCGGCTGGCGCAGCACTGGCCTTCTGTTGGAGGAGTTCTGGCGCGACCGCAGCCACTACGTCACGTGGGCGTTTGCCATACTTCTCCATCAGCTCATTAAGCTCGTCGAGAAATTGGAGATCCTTTTTAAGTTCTTCACTGGAAGTTAGTGTTTCCAGATGTTCCTTGAGGCGCTTTAGTTCTGCTTCCGTTTCACGGTATTGGAGTAAGAGGCTCATATAGATTTGCTCGTTAGTTATCAGGGACAGAATTATCCTAAAGGGTGACTGGGCCTTGAGCTAATACATTTTCGGAAAATTTACACCCATGACTTGCATTCTGAAATTTGGTGGTAGGTTTATATCAAACATTCTTTCCGGTGACGGGGAACGCTATCATGATGTTATTAAGTACACGCACGGTATTGGCAGAAGATGGTAGTTACCTTGTCTACTGGTGGACAGGTCTAAAAAAGAAGGGTGTACTTTCTGTCCAGTTCAAGGAGTATATAAAAGATGTCAAACTGGCTGTCGAACTGGTAGCCATTAGACATCTTCTTTACTTCAGGCAGGTATTTAATCGTTATCCCATAACAGGGGCCGGTATTTATCTAAGTGTCACGGATGAGGCCATGGTTGAGATCCTGGGTAATGGTCTTCCATCCAAGCACCTGTATCCCTATGCGGCGTTACTGGGTCGACTCTACGGGTCCAAGACACAGGTGCCCAATGAGCGGGATCTGCCGTTCAATCGTGACGACCCTGACTTTGGCGAAGTGGAGTATGTCTATCCCACGGAAGAATATCGCCAGTGCAAGGTCATGCTGGAAACGCCTGCCCTGGGCCGAATCAGTCTCACCCAGCACGCAGTAGATGCCTATTTTGAGCGTGTCAGCAGTGGCAAACCCCGCTGTCCATGGTCAAGCCTGGCACGCAGGCTCTCGCATCCTGAACTTAGGCTGGTACCCATGCCAGAGCGGATCAGGCGCCACAAGCTATTCAAGTTTGGCAGCGTGGATGAGGTGGAGACCTGGGGGCACGAGACCAGCAAATTCCTGTATCTCCTGATCCGGAACGGTGAGCAGAAAACTGTAGTCACCTGCTTTGAACGCAGGCCTCAGGATCGGGTATAACGTCTCAACCACAAGAGGAAACAGCATGAACAAATCTGAACTGGTAAAGGCTATTTCTGAGAAGGGGCAGCTGACGCTCAAGGAAGCCGAGGCTGCGCTTAACGGGTTTGTCGAGTCAATCACCGAGTCCGTAAAGGATGGTCAGGATGTGGTTCTGGTAGGGTTCGGCACTTTTAGTCTCAAGGAACGTGCAGCGCGTACCGGGCGTAATCCCCAGACGGGAAAACCTATCGAAATTGCGGCCAGCAAGTCGGTGGCGTTCAAGCCGGGCAAGCAATTAAAGGAAAGTGTGGCCTGATCTGCCTTTTATTATCAAGGCCTGCTCGCGCAGGCTTTTTTATTTCCAGCTTAGTTAACTTTTATCCCTTCGGAGTACTTGCATAACCGGATTTGCATGAGACAGTGGAAATAACTTCCAGTGTTCAGGCAGGTCAGCCATGTTTATCTCACTTGTTGATTCAATCAAGGAACCGGCACTTCTCACCAGTTGTATCAGCAATGTTCACTACCGCACCTACAAGACCAAACAAAAGGTCAGGGAGTCTGGGCAGGTAGTTGATGTGATGTTGGACATGGCCTCGCTTAAAGTTACGGAAATTGATTTTAAAAGAACGATCATGCGCTCTCAGACTATTACGTTTGAGATAACGTCCGAAGGGTTATTAAAGAAGAACGGGCGTAATGAAGTCGTCTTTCAACAAGCACGTGAATTCAATCCCCATGCCGGTAAACTTGAAGGGGGCATCCATATCTCCAAGCATTCGCTCAGCGAGCGTGAAATCAAACGGTTTGTTGATCGCGTACTGGCCTTTGCCGAGCAGAACCTGGTGGAATTAGGCGCTAATGGACGTCCCAATATCACCAGCGAGCGGCTCTATGTAGCGGGATGGTTTCAAACCTTCACCAGCCATGGGGTGGTACCGGAGCAGGCGAGGCCGGCACGTCAGCCTATTCAGAACGAAGGTGAAGAGGCCCTCCGGGAAGAGCCTACGCCTCTGGTTGATCCCGAGCAGACCTGTGTTCTCGCGCCCAGCCGAGTCATTGAAGCGCTGGCAGGCTCGCCCCTGAAGCTTAGGCGCATGTCGCTTGTAGATGGCAAACAGCGTATAGCGGTACTGTGTGATGGCAGGCCGTTTATCATCTGCGGCCAGCCTGAAAGCCGCATGGCGTCTGGGCTGGCGCACTCTCTAGCCAGTACCCCGTGGTTTAAGTCCCTCGCTGGCTATCTGGGGGTTAGTGCTCAGGAAATCTCAGTGGGGACCATCAGCGAGGGGCAGTAGAAGACAGATCACTACCATGCCTTGTGCCTGGATAGTCGCCCGCTGTGCCTGTTTGATCTGCCTGAAGAGACACATGCGAGGGCTGGCGCCCTGTGTCTGGATGATGACCTTGGCTCACTGCTGCTCAAGCAGTGGAACGCCACCGGTATCCGGATAAAGGACATGGCTCGGATCGACGCCTTGTGCAGGGCTGCGCCTGCACTGGTTAATTCGCTTGACCGGCTGGAGCGCGCCGTCTCGGCCATATCCCTTTCGCCACTCATCACCGAAATGGTGGATCGACCGGTTCAGGTAGCTCGACAGGCGCTGGCTCAGGCGCTGGGACATTGCTAGGCGCTGGGCCGGGAGCTGTGGGGAAAAGGTGTGGGATAGCTTTAGACACTCTTAGGTAATCGCAGTTATCATGTGGCTTATAGGTATATATGTATGAGGATAGTGAGTCCTCATACATTGTTTTGAAATCAGAACGTTAATCAGGGAATATACCCTCAACTTTGGAGACCCTTCCGATGACCAGTCAATCCGAGATCCAGCTGACGCATCCAAGCGGTGCCCTTTACATGGCCGAACCCAAAGGACAGGAGGAATGGATCTTGTCCTGGCCGGAAGGGAGTCGCCGGTTCTTCGGAAACCGTAGAGAAGCCACCTCCGAACTTAAGCGGGAGGTATCTGCACGGCCTGCGGCCTGGGACAGCGAGTGCGCACACGACCTGACGACCTATCACGGGATGATAGGAGCCTACCGCCGCCTGCTACAGGCCAACCCGGGCAAGGCGCTGGTCATCGAGCATGAGAGCTTTGCCATTCTGCTGGGAGAAAACTACGTCGCCAACTGCGGCGCTTATCATGATGGTGCTCCCTATATTGATCATTCGTGTGATCTTCTTGAGTCGTGGTGGGAGAGTCGCGGTTGCTGGTGCTGGGACGAAACACCAGAGCAGAGCGCCAGCAGGGTACTCAATCCTGTCTTTGTTGATATTGACTGATCGCACGGTCTGGCGCTGGTCCATCACGGCCTGATGCTAGACCCAGCGCCAGCAGACTACTTTTGCATGGAGAAAAAGATGGCTCTGGACAACGCAACAGCGCTACCGGGCGTACGTGTGGTAACTCGTTTTGGTAACGGTGTGATTGTCAGTACCAGTTCCGACCACCGTGCCGAGGTACGGCTTGATCAGCCGATACGAGAGAACGACCATCAATACTGGGCCGCCTTCAGAAACCTGCGCACCGAAGCCGAGGTTGAAGCCGAAGCACGCGAGACACTGCGCGCAGCTCCGGCCATGCTTGTGCTGACGCTGGTCATGTTGGGTCTTGTCTATTGGGCACTCGGCGCCCTTGATGAATACTTCAGCTATGGTGAGCAACCCGCCACAGCCGAGCAGATCGCTCAGTTTACGGCTGGCTCTACATGCCATCGTGAGCAAGTCCAGAGCGAGCTTAATCAGGGTCGGCTATTGATCAATGATGATCTGGACAGGCTCTCCAGACGCTGCGAACGTCTTGAGAACGAGGCGCAGGAGTTGAGTGTTGCCAGAAAGCAGATAGCTGCGCAGCGCAATGCAGTATCAGGTCTATGAGCAAACTAACCCCCAAACTTGTTAAAGCCCTTGCCGAACCTGGAAGCTATCAGGATGGCCGAGGCCTTCAGCTTCGCATTTCCGCCCAGCTGCGCAAGAGCTGGATATTTCGGTACATGATCAATGGCCGGCGGCATGATCTTTCGGTGGGCAGCTATCCAGCAGTCTCCCTGCGTGATGCGCGCCTGGCGGCAGACAAGTACCGTCTTGAAATCTCACGCGGGATCAATCCAGTCCTTGAGCGCCGGAAAAAACGTGAGGGTAAATCCTCTGAGAAGCTGGAAGCAAAGACCTTTCAGACCGAGGCTGCACGCTATATTCGAACGCACTCGCCCAGCTGGAGCACCAAGCACTCGCAACAGTGGCAGAACTCACTAGCGAAGCACGTATTTCCCATAATCGGCTCAATGCCTCTTGCTGAAATCGATACCGATGATGTCCTGGAAGTGCTGGAGCCTATCTGGAGTGTTATCCCGGTAACGGCCAGTCGCCTGCGCAACCGTATTGAACTGGTCCTCGATGCGGCCAAGGCCAGAAAGCTGAGGGAAGGGGAGAACCCGGCGCGCTGGCGCGGGCACCTGGACAAGCTCCTGCCCAAACAGGGCAGCAGGGTCAAGCCGTTTGGCTCGTTGTCTGCCGAGGATACCGCACGGCTCATGCATCGACTCGATAGCCTGGAGGGTGCTGCAGCACGCGCAACAGAACTCATGATCCTGACCGCAACCCGTAACAGCGAGACCTGCGGTGCCCGCTGGTCCGAGCTGGATCTTGAGCAAAAGCTCTGGACTATTCCGGGCGAGCGCATGAAGACGGGCAAGACGCATCGCATCCCGCTGACCGAGGCCATGATTGAGGTGATCAGCCAGCAGAAGGGCCAGCATCCGGAGTGGGTTTTTCCCAACAGTCGCCGCACAGGCTGTATTCCCGGTAATGCCATTGGCCGGGTACTGGATACCCTAAAGGTTCACATGGCAGTGCCGCATGGCTTTCGCGCCACCTTCAGAACCTGGGCGGCAGAGACCACGAACTACCCTCGCGAGGTCTGTGAAATGGCGCTGGCGCATACGTTGGGGAGCAAGGTGGAAGCGGCCTATAACCGTGGGGATTTGCTGGAAAAGAGAAGGGGGCTAATGGAGGAGTGGAGCGGCTTTCTGCATGATTCCACAGACTATAAAGATTTACATCAACCACTGTAAAAGAAGCCTTGGACAAAGAGTGCTCGTATTCATCTGCAGCACCTGCGAGGCTTGGTTATGGATTTATTCAGGTATCAACTGCTTTCGAGAGTAGAGCTTGGCTGCCTGATAGAAATCTCTGACACTCTGCTGGCGCATTTGTATGGTTAGCTCCTGCGTCGCTATATAAATCCTTGAGGATTCGGGCGTCTGTAATGCTTGCAATGCGTTCATGAAACCTTCAATTTGCCATCTTATCTGGTCCCGTCTTTGAAACGCCTTCGGCTGTCCATCATTCAAGACATTGATCAGCTGGTCAGCCAGCAACCAGGCTTCAACCTCCAGCCGCTCAGCATCCGTTCGTGGCGCAATGACATAGTGAAAAGGATTGGGGATATTGCCCACGTTTCTAGCGTCCTTGAATATGATTAGCCATGCAAAACATTATAAGGTTTAGCGCTGCCACCCCGACTACGCAAAGATATCATCTCATATAGGGTTTCGATGGTAACGTGGACCCAGACTTTGTAAAAAGCAGCCTATAGGGCAGGCTCTGATAGACATTGCATAGCTGCGTCATAGACGTTGATCTAGATAGCGCAATCTTCCTTCGCTGGATTGTCGACCACTGGCGTAGGATGTGGCTGTTAGCAGTGATGTCTAGAGAAAAATCATATAGATTGCGGCTAGAATGAATAGGGCTAAGGACAGGCGAATTAATAATTGAACCTGAGGGTTCTTTTTTGGCGTCATACCCATGCTCCTCGTGTATTCAACTGGGCCTTGGTGTAAAGCTCTGAGCTGGCCCATCCGGTACCCCAGGTACAATACCTTGGCATGTGTCTCGTCACCTTTCGCCTCTGAAACAGCTTTAGCCCAAAGAGTGGGAATAGGTCTTTGTAGGGTGAGTTCCATGACTATTTGCCTATGAAAATCGTCATCATTCATTTATAAACAAGCCGCTTGATGAGAAGAGCTAAAAGCTATCGGCAGAGGCAAAGCAGGCTTAAGTTGAATGTTTAGCCTAGCAGGCCCGCATGGCTTTCGCGCAACGTTCAGAACCTGGGCGGCGGAAATCACGAATTATCCTCGAGAGGTCTGTGAGATGGCGCTGGCGCATACCTTGGGCAGCAAGGTGGAGGCGGCCTATAACCGAGGGGATCTGTTAGAGAAACGGAGGCCTGATGCAGGAGTGGAGCGGCTTTTTTCTAATTACGACAGACTACAAAGATCTCTGTTAGCCGCTGTAGTCTCATAGGCGCCATAATAACGCTGGATGACTTTGGAACCGGCTATTCCTCCGTGGGCTACCTTCAGTCGTTTCCATTAGACAAGAACACAATTGATAAGTCATTGGTTCATCAAATGGAGTCCAGCCCACAAGCGTTATCCACTGTGAAGGCTATCATCGGTCTAAGCTTGAGTCTTGGTATCAGAATCACTGCCGAGGGCGTTGAACAGCTTTAAAAGCTCAAGGAGGAGGGATACTTACAGTTTTAGGGCTATCTCTTTAGCCGGCCACAACCCGCAGATTCAAGTTTACGCGGATATAAGCAGTCTCATAAAACGCCTTAAAAGGTTACATTCGAGATACAGTTAACGCTATAAATTTTTGTGCATGCATGGTAACTATTGTGCCAGCGCATCTATTAATCTTGCTCGAGTAGTCGTTGTACCCTTGAGGCTAATTCTGAAATCGTAAAAGGCTTCGTCATAACTTCGACATCATGGCGGAACAAGCTTTTGGGCAAGGTTACTGTTTTGTCATATCCGGTAATGAACATGATCTTTAGTTTGGGAAACCTATCCAACACATGTGCCGCCAGGTCACGGCCATTTATGCCAGGCAGGCCTATGTCGGTCAGAAGGAGATCCACAGGTTTGGCTGCTGTAACTATCAATTCTAATGCGTGCTGGCCATTGCCTGTGCTTAGAACATGATAATCAAGGTCCTCTAAAACTTCGATAATGATCTCACGTAGCACCTCGTCATCCTCAACAAGCATAACCGTTTGCTGTAGTCCTTCTTTCAAAGGCTCGTCAGTTGAAGAAGTATGCTGACAGGTCTCTCCAATATACCGTGGCAGATAAAGGCTTACCGTTGTGCCTTTGGCCTGAGTCGACTCAATAGTAAAATGCCCATTGCTTTGCTTCACAAAGCCATAAACCATGGAAAGACCTAGGCCTGTGCCTTCGCCTATGGGCTTCGTGGTAAAAAAGGGCTCTATAACCTGATCCATTATCTCGGGCGCGATACCTGTCCCGGTATCGACAATACTGATACAAACACATTCACCCTCAAATAAGCCGGGAACGGAAGCACTGTTGGTGATCTGGCAAATGATGATCCCTCCGTTGGGCATTGCATCACGTGCATTTATTGCCAGATTCAAGACGGCATTTTCCAGCTGGTGATGATCACAGAATGTTGTCCAAAGGTCACCTTCATAGTGCACTTCAAACCGATACTCAGGCCCTAACGACTGATTAATAAAGCTCTGGAATTCATCAAAAAGATCGTTGAGTTTTAAAGGCTTTGGGTTGAGCGATTGCCGGCGAGAAAAAGCCAGCAAACGGTGGGTGAGGGAGGCTGCACGTTGCGCCGAAGCCATTGCGTTGTCTGTGTAGCGTTCAAGGCCTACACATGTTCCTTTTGCAATACGCTTTTGCATGATTCCAAGCGAGCCGATAATGCCTCCGAGGTGGTTGTTGAAATCATGGGCTATACCTCCAGTCAACTGGCCTACAGCTTCCATTTTTTGGGCCTGGCGCAATTGCTCCTCGAACTGGCGCTGAGCTGTCACATTGATAAAGTAGGCGACCAGTAGTGATTCATTAGCAACTGTTACCAGCGTCTTAGTAGTAATGATGATTTGAGGTTTTCCGTCTGGACCAATGATCGTCTCTTCGTTTTCAGACGGACACTGTGTGGCAATTACCTTTTCTTCCATTTGCCAATACGTAGCTGCATGTTCTGCTGGAAAGCAGTCATAGTCAGTTTTGCCTACAAGCGTATCAATAGGATCCTGAAAATAGCCGGAAGCCGCCTGGTTGACGAAAACGATCCGGTGATTGAGGTCTTTAACTATGACCGGTATCGGTAGTGCTTCAAGCACCGCGAGTGCTGCTTCTTTATCTAGCATTTCAATCACCAGCCCTGATACGAAAGGGAAAGCTCTACCGAGCAAAACTGAGGAATAGAATAGGCAAAATAAACAAAAGTATCTAAAGCTGTAGTTTCTGTATGGCCTTTATTGCCTACATCCCTATGCTTCACTGTTAAGCTGCTTTAAGGGGTAACATCTCATTGTGCATGGCGCTGTTCTTGAGATAATAATCGCAGCTTCGACAACTGTTTTACGTCTTAAACCGACTCTTACATGTGCTGTTAGATCAGAACGAGTCTGAGGTTATCCCAAGCTGTGTCCGTAAGGAATGAAAAATGAGCCTGAAGATTTGATTGGATCAAACTGTATCTGCAGAAATCGCAGGATAGACCCTATTACGGCCATGCTCTTTGGCTATATACAATGCTTTGTCAGCGGCCTTGATCAGAAGCTCAGGAGCAATATGCTCTTCTGTGGGACGGTAGGTATAAACCCCAGCGCTAACCGTTACCTCACCTATTTCACTGCCCTGGTGAGGAATATGTAAACTGCGGATTGCTGTAAGAGCGCGCTCAGCTACCTGATAGGTTCCAAGCTCGTCCGTTCCTGGTAACAATATCGTCATTTCTTCTCCCCCATACCGTATCGCCAGGTCAGAAACTCTCCTCGTAGCGTCCCTGATTACCTGAGCTACCGCTTGAATACAGGCATCGCCTGCCAGATGGCCATAAAGATCGTTATAGCGCTTGAAATGGTCAATATCGATCATAATAACGCCAAGCGGATCATGGCTACGTCTGGCGCGATTTATCTCAATAGGCAACACCCGGTCTAGTTGTCGGCGATTGCCAAGACCGGTGAGGCTATCATGTAAGGAAAGCTCCTCCAGTTCTCTATGCGCTTGACGAAGCTGTTCTTCGGTTTGCACAGTACGCCTAATCTGGCGAAGCAAAGTGACGCCTAGGGCCAGCATCCCCGCTATCATAAAGGCAACAACGGCAGCAGACCGTTCTGCATCTGCTCGCCAGGAGGCAAGGATAGCCTCTTTAGACAGGCCGGCTTCGATTATCAGAGGGTATCGGGTCAGTTGCTGGTAGCTGTACATCCGCTTTACACCATCAACTACAGCTGTAATAAGTACTGTACCGCTTTGGGAGCGGGGTAGGTATCGAGTAAAGATCTCACTTTTTGACAAACTGCTGCCTATCACGGACTCGTTAAATGGTCTACGCGCCAGAATAGTCCCATTAGTCAAGGCAAGCACTATGGCGCCTTTGTCATCGACCTTGAAACCAGAATAAAACTGAACGAAATAGTCCACCCGTAAGGTCGCCAGTAGAACGCCTGCAAAGCTTCCATCACGGTTACTGATCCGCCTCGATACAGGCAAAATTAATTCACCTGTAGAGCGACTTTTGACGACGGGGCCTATTCGAAGCTCAGAACTGGTGTGGTTTTGATGATAAATAAAATACTCTCGATCCGAGTTGTTAGCTCCCTCAGGTACCACATCCTTATCAGTAACAAGCCACTTGCCTTCCTTATCGTAGACAAACAAGCCATGCAGTTGAGGAATGCCAGCCACCTGTCTTTTGAAAAGCGCTCTAAGTCTTTCAGTTTGAATATTTCCTAGACCGTCCCACTCCAGCCGTTCCTGTGCTCCAATCGTTAAGGTATCGATTTCTTTAATGCTGTCTTCAGCATGTTGAGCTACCGACCTGGCTAGGTTGGACGTACTGGTTTCTGCTTCTAGCAGAGCTTGACGATAGCCGCTCCAGACCTGCCAGCACTCCATTGCGGTTAATGCAAAAATCACTAAACAGACAAAAGCCAGTCCGAGCTGCTGCATTGAGACAAGCCTTGCTTTTATGTGGTTTTGGCTCTGGTTAGGCATTGCTGCGCTCGGATAGGATCAGCAGGGTAAAAAGAGTTTTAATACCTTGTAGATAACATTTAGGTGTATTAATTCATCTATATACTGGGCAACTGATTCTTATCGGCACCTCTGCAGGAGGGTTCAATGCCTTGCACTGGCTGCTGGCCAAGTTACCCTCAGAACTAAAGGCTGGCGTGCGGGTTGTTGTGCACATCAGTGCCAACGAGCAGGCGCTACTGGATATCCTTTCCCAACGCACCCTGTAGTGGTCAACTAATCAGGCTCGTCTGGGGTGTATGTTAAGAAACTCTGCACGCCACGGGCCGATCATCCCTTCTGGCGGGTGGGTTTGTTATTCGCACACCTGATGAGTTCAAGCGTAATATTGACAGCAATATTCGAGAGCCTGTGGATCGACTTGGCGCAAGGTCATGAGGTCGATCCACAATTTCAGACAAGGCCTGAAATCACGCCGTTACCGATCCAGGTTGAAATGGCTGAAGAGGCAGCGCGGGCCAGGCAGCTGTGTGACAGCGCTAAAACGGCAGACAAATGCATGCTGGAAGATGCTCGGATGGGGCGCGTTGTTGAAATGGGCGACGCCATGGATCTGCTGGCTCAAAAAGGCTACGGCCGCATCATGAGCCGTGAATCACCCGAGGTGTGGGGCTTTTCATCACTGGATTATCTTTGGGGGCATTAACATGGTAATGGAAATGGGTTCCCACCTAAATTGCACAGGTCTTGAGGTTCTCGTATGATGCCTGCTCTCGATTCTACTCTCAGGCTGTCGCGGCCCTAGGATCGAGAGAGCGGCCAAAGCTCCCTCCGTTAGTAGCCGCTCGGGCATAAAAGGTCTTTCTCGTAAGGATCCTTTTATGCCTTCCTTTCCTGACGGGGTAGAACCCAAAAGAAGTATATCTGAGATAAATCGTATGGCGATTTAAGATGCGCCAAACCTGATTAACATTGCTCAGCATTTAGCAGGCGCCATTCATAGTGAGTATCGGTAGCTTGCCGGGTTTCCCCTGAGTGCGGCCTTTCATATAAGACTTTGAACCAGACCAGGGTCTGCTATGGAAAGCCCTGCCATTTGTAGGTTTCTCTGAACTAAAGCGGCAAACCCCGACTCCAGACCTATAGTGGCAATGATGCCAGCCAGCGCATCTGGACAGTCTGATGACATCAGATCAGTTGCGCTTAAAGACTGACTAGCCTGGATGCCAGATACCAGGCGTGGTGCAAAGCACACCACTTAAACCCATCACAGCCAAGGCTGTTGAAGAGACCCAGAGGTGACCTATGCAACATACTCTAGTAGCCGCGTTTGATCGCTATAACGAAGCTGAACTGGTTAAACGCGAACTCCTGGCCAAGGGCGTTTCCCAGACCAATATTCAGATTGCCGCTGCCAACGAAACCGGTGTGATGGATGGCACGACCGATACGTCTATGCGCACAGACGCATCCCATACCGATACTCACGACGGCTCGGTCTCTGAAAAAGTAGGCCATTTTTTCCGGTCACTCTTTAGTGATGATGACACCGAGCATAAAGGCTATCGGGATACCTACACCGAAGCGGTTCGTCGAGGCTCTACCGTAGTAACTGTGACCGTTAATGACGACGCTCAGGTCCCGGTAGTTGAAGACATCCTCGAGCGTAACGGCGCAATCGATATTGATGAGCGCAGCGCTACCTGGACCAGCCAGGGCGCAACGGCTTATACCAATACCATGGGCGATAGCGCAGTCACCAGCGATGCCACCATGGCGCCAACAGCTACCTCAACTACGGCAGCTACCATGGGCGTAAACGCTACCCCACTGGCTGATCAGATGCCGGCTGAAACAACGGCCATTCCAGTGATGGAAGAAGACCTGAAGGTGGGTAAGCGAGAGAATCGCCTGGGACGAGTGCGTGTGGTTTCCCATATGACCGAACGTCCCGTTGAGGAAACCGTAAACCTGCGTGAAGAGCATGCAGTTATCGAGCGTCGCCCGGTAGATCGTCCGGTCTCAACCGATGACGTGTCTGCATTCCGTGAGGGTACGGTTGAGATTCAGGAAACTGCTGAAGAAGCTGTTGTGGCCAAGACTGCACGAGTCGTTGAAGAAGTGGTAGTGGGCAAGGAAACCACACAGCACACCGAAACGGTACGCGATACCGTACGCCGTACTGATGTGGATATTGAGAAGGATGGTACTCGCTCACACCTGAGCGGTACTCATGACGCAGATACAGACCTTACCAATCGCACCAAGCCCTAATGGTAGTGCGAGCGGCTAATGCCAGAGGAGGCTGCTCCTAAGCAGCCTTCTTGTATACCGCTCTTTTCCAACTATCCCTAAGGTGGAGGTCTTTGTGTCTGTGTTGCCCGATGAAGAGGATGCCCTTGTTCGTCGTGTCGAATGCGAGGAATGCGGCGAGATGAGGCCATGTCATTACACGCTTCATCCTGAAAGTGACTCGCTTGCCTGGCTCTGTCCTTTTTGCAAAACAGAGCTCCAGCCTTCATAGGCACACAGAGGATAAGCTTCGGGCCACAACCATTAATGCGCTTCGCCGTATAAAGTTTTTTCACGATTGATCATGATATCCGCCAGATACCAGTAGGCCTTGCCCCAGGCGTCTAGGATCTCATCAGTTGCCGCATCGCCCAATACATCCCTGATGGCGGGTAACAGCGCATTAGCCACGGCGGGATAGTGTTCGGGCTTGATATGGGTTGCAACATGGCGAGCGCAGATCTTGTCTACAGCGCCCTGAATGGCTTCTACCCGATCTGCATTTTTAGCAAACGCCAAGATAGCGCCAGCCAGTCGCTTGGGCTGCTCGCCGGACTTGAAAGCTGCGTCATCGAATAGCGCCTTGATTTCAGGATCAACAAAGAGACGCTCGTACATTCGAGTGGTAATTGCCACGCCATGCTCCTGAAGGACAGGAGCAGTAGATTTAACGATGGCAATGGTTTCAGGAGAAAGAGGCTCGCTCATCACAGGTTCCTTAAAGACTTCAGGCTAATAGGTTTCTTATCAGCTAAACAATGCTGTTATCTCGTTTCAGAGTATAGACCGCTGCTGAGGCTTCGCTGGTACTATGGCCAAGGATCTGCAAAGTAGCCTAGTCTTCCTGCTTACGCAGATTGATTGGCCGTACGTTATGAGGCAGCTCCGCCGAACCTGAGGCGAATTGATAGTTGTTTCTGCCCTTGCGTTTAGCGGTATACATGGCCGCATCAGCCCGAGCCATGATGCTTTCCGCTGAGAGATTATCAGTCGTCGAGCTCAGCGCGATGCCAATGCTGGTGCCAATTTTGGCTGGTCCATCAGGAAGAGAAAAAGGAACGTTGATCGTATCGCATACACTCTTGGCGATACGGCTACAGATAGCTTCTGACGCAACGCCACTGGCAATAATGACAAACTCATCACCAGCCAGTCGGCTGATGAAGTCATCCTTTCTTATCGCTTGACCGAGCCTGCGCGCTACCTGCTTCAGGATCTCATCACCACCCTCATGGCCATGGGTATCATTGGCCAGCTTGAACCCATCAAGATCAAGGAAAAACAGGGAAAATGGAACGCCATCATGCCGGGCGGCAGCTATCACCTGTTCGAGCCTGTCATGCAAGGCGCGGCGATTGGGTAGGCCAGTCAGTGGATCAAGCATGGCCTTGTCGACCAGAGCCTTTTCTGCCCGCTTACGTTCTGTGACATCCTGGGACATAACGTAAAAGCCGACCACCTCACCATGACGCACGTCAGGAATATAGGTAGCGCTCCAGATACGGTCCTGTTCAAGGCTGTACTGGATATTGTCATGGCTGACCCGCTCCCCTGCCAATGCCCGCTGGAAACAAGGAAGCAGTTCCCTATAGAGCTCAGGGCGCAACATCGCCGTCAGGGGTTTACCCAGCAGGGTTTTCGGATCGATATTAAAGATCTGACGATACACGTCGTTATTGAAGCGATAGCACAGGTTACGGTCTACCTGCGCAATGAGAATAGGCAGGTTGTCCGTGATGGTTTGCAGGGTTTCCCGGCTACTTTGCAGCTCAAGCGTCCGCTCCTGGACACGCCTTTCCAGTTCAGCCTGATAGTTCAGCCGCAGGGCTTCGTGCTCCTTACGCTGGCGGATATCATGCACCGCGGCGATAAAGTGTAACGGATTGCCTGCGCCATCTCTTACCAGCGTAACGTCAATTGCTACCCAGACCAGATGTCCAGCCTTGTGAATGTAGCGCTTCTCAAGCGAGTAGGTCTGGCGTCGATTAAACATGAGATCAGCAATAAGATTCAGATCCGCTGCCAGATCCTCGGGATAGGTCACGTCTGAAAATGTCTTCTGCCTGAGCTCCCCGGCCGTATAGCCCAGTATCTCGCACAGCCTTGGATTAACCTCGGCAAACCGTCCCTGAAGGTCAATCAGCGTCTTTCCAATAGGCGACTGCTGGAACATGGCTGTAAAACGCGCCTCACGATAACGCAGCGCCTGAGCATCCTGTTCCTGGATCAGTCGGGTTTCCCTGGCCGCCTCCCGTTGTATCAGTTCACGTTCAACCACACGGGCCAGATCCTTGAGACTAGCTTTGGCTCGCTCAGTTAGGGTTCGGGGCTGGGTATCGATTGCACACAGGGTACCAAGCACCAGACCCTGACTGCTGCGCAGCGGCACACCAGCATAGAACCGTACATAGGGCTCGCCGGTAACCAGCGGGTTGTCCGCAAAGCGTGGATCTTGCCATGCATCTTCAATCAGCAGCATGTCCTCGACATGAAGCGCATGGGCGCAAAAGGCCAGATCTCGTGGCGTCTCACACACCTCAAGGCCCACCACCGATTTGAACCATTGCCGATGCTCATCCACCAGTGACACTAGGGCGATAGGAACCTGAAGAAGCTCGGAGACCACCCGGGTGATACGGTCAAAGGTCTCTTCCGCTGGGGTATCAAGCAGGTCGAGACTATGAAGCAGGCGAAGCCGCGCCTCTTCATTGGCGGGCAGAGGTGCGATTAGCATGATAGGGACTCAAATCGGCGTCTAAACAACTAATCCTCTTATGCCAGCCGAGAGGTCTGGAATCAAATGAAATGGTATGAGTTAGGCCATGCTACTGCTTGCCGGTATAGGATCAGCGGATTCTCCCATCGACAATTCTGCATAGGACTTGATGCATCCTGGCATAGGTGGCCTCCGTCAGCTTTGATTGGCTAGCTGACTAACGATTGCAGGAAGGCGACATGCAGAGACTAAAAAAGCGCAATCCGGCCAGGCACGCCATCAGGCTTGGCTGTATAGCATTGGGAGCCGCTTCGCTTCCCGTCTGGTTTCTAACGGGAGCGCAGGAAAGTAATTACGAGCATAAGGGGCTCATTGCCTTTTGCTCACTGGTGCCCTTTTTTCTCTTGTCGATCCTAGGCATTGGCAAGGACAAGTCCTCACCCTGCATAGATTAAGAAATCTGACTAGAGACCTATGCTTCAGCATCTGGCATACAATAAGTTTATGATTGGCACATCGCAGGGTGCACTCTGTTCCGGCCCAGTCCCTTTGCCTCGTACAGGTTCTGATCAGCCAGCCCAAGCGCTTCCGTCGGGCTGTAAGCAAAGCCATCGCAGCCGACCACATGGTAGCCGATACTGGCAGTCACACGTCCCAACGGAGAGTCCAGGTGTTCGATATTGAGCGCCCTGATACCCTCTACTATGGACATAGCGATCTGATGGGTACCCGGTTCATCCGTATTAGGTAGGAGAATGACTATTTCTTCTCCTCCATAACGTGCAACCAGATCGCCTGCACGCCGTACGCTTTTCTGGACGACCTGAGCTACCGCTTGCAGGCACAGATCTCCCATTTGATGCCCATAGCGGTCGTTGAAGTTCTTGAAGAAATCAACATCAAGCATAATCAGCCCTACAGGGTACCCCTGTCGCTTTGCTCGATTAAGCTCAACCGGCAGCATGACATCAAAGTGACGCCGGTTGGAAAGACCGGTAAGACCATCCTCCATTGCCAGCTTTTCAACTGCTTCATAAGCTGTCGCAAGCTCGAGCTGATGCTCCTGGTCCAGTCGCATATAGCGTAAGACCAGCAGGCCCATTGCAAATAAAACAGCCAGCATGACAAGCAGGCCGCCTGTATAGATAACAACCTCGGTTATCCAGGCCGCCAGCACATCGCGTCGGGAGAGTCCGACCTGAACGACCACAGGATAGCGCTCAAGGGCCTGATAGCCCTGGATGCGATCTATACCGTCAACAACGGACCGGATGCGCGCTACCCCCGACGGACTTTGCAGCAGGTACTTGCTATAGACCTCACCTTTGGAAAGACTGTAATTGATGTTCTTTTCTGAATAAGGAAGCCGTGAGATGACTTCGCCACTGCGTAAGGCCTGCGAGATAATATCTCTTGGGCCTAGATGAAAGTCAGTATAGTACTGATTGAAGTATTCGATGTTGACCGTGATAAGAAAAACACCCGCGAAGCTGTTGTCCGGGTTGTTGATCCGGCGCGAGACCGGCACGACGAGGTCACCTGTGGAGCGGCTGCGCAGAGGGGTACCAATACGAATCGCTCGATCCATAAAGGTCTTGTAGTAGATGAAGTACTCACGGTCACTATTGTTGATGCTGGCGGGATAGTCATCCTTGTCCGTTACGATCCAGTTGCCGTCCTTGTCATATACGAAGAAGCCATGCACCTGATTCATCTGCGCAACCTGGCGTTTGAATAGTCGCTTCAAACGCGTCACATCATCGCCCGATAACCCAGCGCCAAAGTTATCCCATTCCAGACGTTCGACGATCCCATAGCTGGCCAGGTCAAGGTCTTCATAGATGTCATAGGCATGCTGCGCCATGGATTTCACAAGGTTAGCAGCATTGGTTTCAGCCGCGCGTAGGGTCGCCTCATAGCTCCTGAACAGCTGCAGCGAGACGACACTGACAAGGCCCAGCGTAAAGCACACAGAAAAGGCAATAAACACACGCCGAAGACGATTGGTTTGTTTCATGGAAGCCTTTTCTTATCAATCCGGGCAATGGCAGTTTCAGCGGGGCGTCTTTCAAGAAAGACTATTTGCTCAACTGTCGGCTAAATAGCTTATTAATTAACTTAAATTCCTAAATAGTTATTTCAACAGATGAGCGTACAATTCTTTGCGATGAAAATCGTAGCTAAGATTTCAGTATGGCGTACGGCAGCCGTTAAGCTTTGGGTCTAAAATTTTGGTGGTTCGTATGCTTGCTGGTAGTTATGACCCACTTCTTGTGCTGGTCTCTGTAATCGTGGCGGTGCTGACCTCTTACACTGCGCTGCAACTGGCGTCTGCCGTATTTGGAACGTCCGGTACGGCTGCCCGGGTGTGGCTGAGCTGTGGCGCCCTGGCCATGGGGACCGGCATCTGGGCAATGCATTTTATTGGGATGCTTGCCTTTAGTTTGCCAATTGAGCTTGGCTACCAGATCTCAACTACCGTGCTGTCACTGGGACTCGCCGTGCTAGCTTCAGCCCTGGCGCTCAGAATCGTCTGTCGTACGGATCTTAAGACCAGGCATTTCGCAGTAGGCGGTCTGGTGATGGGATGCGGTATTGCCGGTATGCATTATACGGGTATGGCGGCGCTCAACATACATCCGGCAATTAGCTATGATCCGGTCTGGTTTTGCGTATCCATTGTGATTGCCATACTCGCATCAACCTCCGCGCTGTGTGTGGCTTTTCATCTCAAACGTCCCTTGCCTCATGTCTGGATGCTGCGCTTTGCCGCCTCCATTTTTCTGGGCTTTGGCGTCGTTGCGATGCATTACGCGGGAATGGCTGGCGCGCACTTCCATAAAGCAAGCGTGAGCGGGGGTATGCTGGAAGGCATTCATGCCTACTGGCTCGGAACATTGGTTTCACTTGCCACCGTCTCGCTATTGGCTATGACGCTGACTGCCATAGTCTTTGAACAGCATGCACACCGAAAAAAACTCGCACGCAGGCTGGCTGATATCCAGTATCGCCTTGCATCACGGCAGAAGAAAGAGGACCCGCTTGAGCGCCTTCCTCGTTATATTGAGCGGGACAAGAGGCCGTCTGTGGACCAGCTCTAAAGCCACTGAGAACGCCAAGCAGCTTTTTATCTCCCGCCTCTAGCCTATTGGCACATAGACTTTGGTTAGTAGTCATCTCGGACGTACGTAGCAACAGGCTGGCAGAGTGCAGCTAATTCATTCGAATAAATGACAATCGATGCGTCTGGATGCACTAGCCAGACGCACTTCGGTTGTGCATTCGTCAGTTATACAGCGGCGTTACTTCAGAATCTTTCTATAGGGCCGATGATAGTACGGGTCTGTCAGCATAAATAAACAGCAGATCTTTTCGATATCAATAAAGGCTCTTCCGCCATGCGCAAAAACCTGCCAGTGACACAACAGGCTCGTACATTCAGGGAAAGTGAGCGTCTTATCTCAACGACGAATCTCAAGGGACAAATTACTTATTGCAACGACGCTTTTGTCGCAATAAGTGGTTTTACACGAGAAGAGCTTATTGGCAGTCCACATAATCTGGTTCGTCATCCAGATATGCCTGAGGGTGTATTTGGCCATATGTGGGATACCCTTAAACAAGGCAAGGCCTGGATGGGTATCGTCAAGAACCGCTGCAAGAACGGCGACTATTATTGGGTGAACGCATACGTCACTCCTATCTGGGAAAATGGCCAGATGGTGGGCTATGAGTCCGTACGTGTGCTGCCCACCGCTGATCAGATCCGACGGGCCGATGTCATGTATACACGGCTGCGTGAAGGCAAGCGTGCAGTACCAGTGACAGAAGCCATCAGGCATTCTGTCAAAATTGCATGGCCTACGCTTTTCAGTGGTGCGGTTATCTTTGGCGGTCATTTCTATTTCAACGACCTTGCCCAGGCGGGTGTGATTGTTGCCAGTGCACTAGGCATTACCTTCTGGCAGTTCAAGCGTCAGCGCTGGACCATTGAAAAGATCTTCGAGGCC